>JBAQXA010000556.1:0-13083 GCA_049299195.1 Nocardioides sp. | reverse complement strand
GGATTGGAGGTCGATGTGCTCCACCCCCGCCGTTCCTTGTGTACGCCGCTGGCTCGCTCCCGCCGCCCAGCCACCGGCCGCATCACCAGCCCCATCACCGGGAGCACGCGCTTCGTCGGCTGAACGCGTCAGGGCCAGAGCGGCCTGAGCGATCGAGACAAGCGCCGCCACCAAGTGCGCGCGCACTTCCGGGTTGGTCCCGCGCACCAGGGCGATCAAGCGGCACAACGGGCACCATTCGCATTCAGCAGGCGTGCCATCGGCGCCGCCGGGGTGCTCGGGCGCCTCACCGGTCTCCAGCGCTTGGAGCGCCGCTTCGATCATCGTCCCCAGACCAGCCATGGGGACGGCAAGCATCTCGGCGAGCACGGCAACGAGACGGACGGCCTCTTCGACGAGTGAGCCAACCGGCTCCGAGGAGTCGTTCATCTCGCCCCCGAGGTCTGGGCGAAGCGCACCTGGAGTTCCCCGTCGACCACCCGGGCACCCGCCACAGAGTGGCGAGACAGGCCGGCGGGCAGCGTGAGCAGTCGACGATATGAACCGACCGTGATCACCAGATCGTCACCGTGCCGGGCGAGGTCAACCTCGCTGCGGTCCACATGCGGCAGGGCTAGCCGCAGGATCGTCCGCTCGCCGGTTGAGGTCAGGCGCAGCGGGGCGGGTCCGGTGGCGCGCTCCAACGGGTCGTGGTCGCCGTAGATCTCACGAGCCATGTCGCCGAGGACCTCGCGGCCGACCGGTTCGCTGGCGCGATAGACCGAGCGCCATACGGGCAGCCCGGGGAAGGAGGCATCCACATCGGCGAGGATCTCACGCTGCGCCGCCACCCAGCCCGCCCGCCAAGGGTCCGCGTCGGAGTCAGGAAAGACTCGATTGGCGATCACCCCGTCGACTCGATAGCCGAAGAGGGAGAGGGTCGTATACGAGCGCCGCGCCTCGGCGAGCACGACCTGCTCGGGCGTCAGCACCAAGCGGACGCTTGCGTTGGGGCCACTCAACAACCCGCGCACCTGGTCAAGCTCGGCATGAAGCCGTTCGATGGCGTCAAACACGTTGTCGCCGGGCATTGGAACCCCGGCCGCCCGAGAGAGCACCGGCTTAAGCGCCTTGACCACGCGACGTTCCACCGGGAAGACCCGCTGCATGTACCAAGCCAACGCCTCCGGGAGGGCCAACAAGCGCAGCGTCTCTGCAGTGGGGGCGCAGTCGACGATGACCACGTCCCACAGTCCCGTCAGCACCTGACGACGGAGTTCGAGCAGAGACAACACTTCTTCGGCGCCAGGGACGATCGTCAGTTCTTCGGCGGCGACGGGATCCACCCCAGCGACGTTGAGCACGCTGAGCAGGTAGGACTGGATCTCTGCCCAGGACTGCTCCAGGCGCAACTGGGCGTCGACTTGCTGCACGTGCAGCGTCTCCGCGATCTGGGTCGGCTCGGCGCCGATCGGCTGCCCGAAGGCGTCCGCAAGCGAGTGCGCGGAGTCCGTGGAGAGCACGAGGGTCCGCAGCCCCGAGCGGGAGGCCGCGGTTGCGGTGCCCGCCGCGATGGTGGACTTGCCGACGCCCCCTTTGCCGGTGAACAAGATGATGCGCACCGGCCGGTCGATGCTGGGATCACTCAAGGTAGCGGACTACCCCAGCGCTTCCACGCGGGACTTGAGTCCGCGCAAGGCTGTATCAATGAGCATCTTCTCGCCCTTGCGCTTCAGCATGCCGATCAGCGGGATCGAGAGCGCGAGAGCGAGCCGATAGGTCACCTCAGTGCCCCCCGCGGGCAGTGGGTTGAGTTCGTATGACCCATCGAGGGCAGTCAAGATGTTCCCCTCGACAAGGGTCCAGGTCACCGAATCCAGGCCGTCCCACTCGTAGGCAAGGGTGTACTCGTCCTTGATCGGAGTGACGTCGAGGGCGAAGAACACCCGCTCGGCCCAGCCGTGGTCGTCAACCGCTTGGATCTCGGCGCGCTGCACGCCCTTGGCCCACTCCGGATAGAGCTCGAAGTCGCCGATGACGTTCATGATGTCGGCCGGTGAGGCGTCGATCACGATCGACGAGGTTGTCTGCTCAGCCACTGGTTCCTCCCTGAGATGGGCCCCGCAACTCAGGACCTCAGCTCCGAATCGTGTGCGCGAGAGCATCGCGGCGACGGCGAGATCGGAGGTGATCGAGCCTACCGGAGGGGCCGCGGCACGCAGGTTTCGCTAGGGTGCGGGAACCAGGTCCGGAGGCTTCCGGACCGCGTCCCGAGGAAGCTGCAAAGGGTTCCGTTGCGCGAGTTCTCCACACCACCGCTGGCGGTCGATTCGACGCGCACCAACGTGAGCGACGACGTGATGCGGTGGGCCGTCGAGCAGCCCGATCGGGTGCTGTTCTCGCGACGGGGCGAGGGCGAGTGGGAAGACGTGGGCGCGGCCGAGTTTGTGGCTGAGGTGCGGTCGGTTGCCAAGGGTTTGATCGCGGCCGGAATCGAGCCCGGCGACCGAGTCGCGCTGTGGTCGGCGACTCGCTACGAGTGGGCGGTGCTGGATTATGCGATCTGGTTCGCCGGCGCGATCTCGGTGCCCATTTATGAGAGCTCCTCCACCGAGCAGGCGCGATGGATCCTGGCCAATTCAGGCGCCCGGGCCCTCATCTGTGAGCGGCCGGCGCACCTGGCCCACCTGGCGCAGGTGCGCTCAGAGCTGCCGGAGCTGATCCACGTCTGGTCGCTGGGCGACAACGCCATCGGGGTGCTCAACCGGCTCGGCGGCGACCTGACCGACAGCCAGGTCGAAGAGCGGCGTACTGCGCTGGGTCGCGACGATGCCGCGACGATCATCTACACCTCCGGCACGACGGGCCAGCCGAAGGGCTGCACCCTCACCCACGGCAATCTCCTGGCGGGGGTGGCGAGCGCGGTGAGCGAGGAGCCCGAGCTCTTCGACGCCGAGGCCGCGGCGACGCTTCTCTTCTTGCCGCTCGCGCATGTCTTCGCTCGGATCATCCAGCTCGGCACCGTCCGCTCCGGGGTCCGGCTCGGGCACACAAGCGACGTCGCCTCGTTGGCTGAGTTGCTGGGCGAGTTTCAGCCCACATTTCTGTTGGCGGTTCCGAGGGTGTTCGAAAAGCTCTACAACACCGCCTCCCAACGAGCCGTGGCCGATGGCAAGGGCAAGGTCTTCGAGCGCGCGACGTCGGTGGCGATCGCCTATTCGCGGGCCCTTGACGCCGGGAGGGTGCCCCTGCGCCTGCGCGCTGAGCACGGGGTCTTCGACCGGCTGGTCTTCGCCAAGATGCGCGCGGCTCTCGGCTCGAAGTGTGCGTATGCCGTCTCCGGGGGCGCCCCTCTTGGCGAGCGCCTCGCGCACTTCTTCCGGGGAGCCGGGGTGGTCATCGTCGAGGGCTATGGAATGACCGAGGGCAGCGGGGCACTGTGCGCCAACACGCCCACCGCGCTCAAAATCGGCACCGTTGGTCGGCCCCTGCCTGGCGTCAGTGTGCGGGTCGCTGCTGATGGCGAGCTGCTCATCCGCGGCGACCAGGTTTTCGCCGGCTACTGGCGTGACCCCGAGTCCACCGAATCGCTGCTCCAGGCCGATTGGCTACAGACCGGAGATCTCGGGGAGATCGACGAAGAGGGGTTCGTGAAGATCACGGGGCGCAAGAAGGAACTGCTGGTCACCGCCGGCGGAAAGAACGTCTCCCCCACCTTCCTTGAGGACCGGCTGCGCGCGCATGCCCTGGTCGACAACTGCCTCGTGGTCGGGGACGGCCAACCGTTCATCGCTGCACTGGTCACCATCGACCGGGAGGCAGCGACCGCCTGGGCCGAGAGCCGTGGGCTGGACACCAAGTGGGAGCGGTTAGCCCACCACCCAGACCTGCGGGCCGAACTCCAGCGCGCCGTCGACCACGCCAATCAGGGCGTCAGCCAGGCCGAGGCGATCCGCCGGTTCGCCGTCCTCGGTGTCGAATGGACCGAAGAGGGCGGCCAGTTGACCCCGAGCCTCAAGCTCAAACGACAGACGGTCATGCGTGCTCACCGCGACGACGTCGCGGGCCTCTACGCGCGCTGACACGTCCCACGTTCGGGGGTGCCCTGCACCGAACGACCCATCCGATGTCACCCATTCGCGTCATTGTCGCGAGTGGGCCCCGTCACACTAGAGTGAAGATCGCCAGAACAAGACGGAGCCTCGCTCAACCCACTACTCTGTCAAAGTAAAATCCGGCCGGGGGGCCGACAACAAGGAGCACTGCAACGTGTTGGAGTCACGTGCTAGTGGGCGGCGCCCGGCCAGGGTCCTCGCCCGTCTGCCTCGCCGAGCCCGCTCAGAGTCCGGCGCCGCCGCCGTCGAGTTCGGCCTGGTGGCCATGCTGCTGCTGCTGATCATGCTCGCGATCATTCAGTACTCGGTCTACTTCTGGTCCTTCCAGGTCGCCGAGCATGCCTCCCGAGAGGGTGCTCGCGCTTACGCCGTGAACCCCTGCGCCAGTCAGACCGCCCTCATCACCAACCGCGTTGGCGCGGCCTCTGCCGGTGGCCTGGCGATCTCCCGCTCCTTCAGCGCCGCGAACCCACCCGAAGCCGGCGATCAGGTGACGGTGCGCGTTGCGTTCAATGTTCATCGACTCGACGGTGGGCTACTACCCGGCCCCGCCCAGGTCCGCCAAGTCGCAACCGCTCGGGTTGAAGACGTGGAGGACTGCTGATGATGTCGCGAGTTCGTGACGAGCGTGGCGCGACCGCGATTATGGTCGCCATTCTCTCTATGGTTCTCCTCGGCGCAGGTGCGCTGGCGGTCGACATGGGCAACGTTTACGCCAAACGAGCGGCCGAGCAGACTAACGTCGATCTGGCGGCCACCGCCGCGGCCGCCAAGATGACCCAACGCAACGGCTGCAACACCGAAGTGGTCAACACCGCGCGGGAGTACCTGCTCAAGGCCGGCAACACCGTTGCCGACCAGGCGGCCATCGATTTGGGCGGCAGCGCAACTGATGGCAACGGCTTCATTCGGTGTGCGGATTGGACCGTTTATCTCACCGCCCCTGCGTCCCGGGTCGACTTCGGCTTGGCCAAGGCACTGTCTCCGGACAACACCGGCGTTGACGTCGCGGCCTACGGCGCGGCGAGGGTGTACTCCCCCAAGGGCGTCGGCATCATGCCCGCCTACGCCGCACGCGGCCGCGGTTGCGACTGGGGCGAGCAAACGCTGCTTGACGATTCCGGTGCCACCGGCGCCCCCATTCCCACGCTCTTTGAAGACACTCCTGTCGACTCCACTCCTCGGCCGGATGCCAACACCCCCATCAGCCTCCCCCTCGGTTCGCCAACGACCAACGTCGTCATCACGGGCAACTCCCTGCGCAACGTCAATCGCGTTGCCTTCACGCGGGGTCCCACTGCGGGCGAGCACGAGGAAATCGGCACCATCTCGGTCACCAACAGCCGGGTCGAGGCGGCCATCCCCTTCGCGGTCCGCAGCACCGAGGCCCTCTGGTACATCCGCGTCTCGCGAGACGGTGGCAACACCTGGTCCGATGCCAGCAACAGTGTGAAGATCCAGATCGGCAACGCTCTGCTGCAGTGTGATGCAGGGGCATCGTCTGGCAACTTCGGGGCGATTCTGCTTCCGCGTGCAGGAGTCGGCAACCCCAACACCGCACTCAGCCTCAACATCGCCCTCGGCCAGAACTACTCGCTGTCGATCTTCCCCAACGCCGCCGCCGGCTGGACTTGTAGCGCTGGCTCGGCGGGGGCGATCTTGCCCACCAACGACTTCGCCAACTGTGTCGATACCGACACGGGTCTGCCCGCCGAGGCGACCGAGGCGGGCCTGCTGACTGGCCAGGGCATCGGAGTCCCGGCTCGCCTCGAGAAGCCGACGAGCCCAGGTTGCGGCTCGTCGTTCACGGTCAACTTCGGGGGCGGCGTCGGAAGCCACACGCTCAACAACGACCGACTCAGCTGCTTCGTCGATGCTGGGGCGACCACGAGTTATCAGACCGCCGGCTACACCGGCCCCCCGGTGATCTCGGCCGACATCTTCAACTCGCCGCGGTTCTCCTGGTTCCCGGTCTTCGGCCGCGAGACCAGCAGCGGCGGTTCTGCCAAGTACCAGATCGTTGACTTCCGGCCCGGCTTCATCACCGGGGAGACCTCCGGTGATTGGTATAACGGCCTCTACTTGCCCTCCCAAGGCGGCAAGAAGACGCTCCGTGCCGTCAAGGTCATCTTCTTCAACGTCAACGCTTTGCCCGCGTCTATCTCTGACGGCGAGGTCACCGACTACCTCGGCGTGGGCACCAAGATCATCCGCCTTGTCGAGTAGGGCTCGACTCCGGTAGGCATTGACTCCCCAGCACAACAGACAAGGACTCGGTCATAATGGGACGACGCACCATCTTGCTGCTCGTAGCGCTGCTGATTGCAGCGCTCGGCACCGCGATGATTCTGCTCTATGTCAAGGGCATCGATGATCGCGCAACTGAGGGCCAGACCATCGTTGAGGTCCTTGTTGCGAAGGAAACCATCGAACTCAACGAGTTAGCTGATGACGCGGTCGCAGCAGGAAAGTTTGAGACCATCGAGATCCCCCAGGTGGCCAAGGCCGACGGCGCGCTCAGCAGCGTCAAGCCCATCGAGGGCCTGGTGGCGCTTGGTCGCATCCTCCCGGGAGAGCAGATTCTGAGTGCGAAGTTCGGAGTTGCTGGCAGCTCCGGAGCATTGCCGATTCCCACGGGGAAGATCGCGGTGAGTGTCGAGCTGACCAACCCTGCGCGGGTGGCGGGTTTTGTGACCAACGGCTCGGAGGTCGCGATCTTCGCGTCCAGCGAGCTCAAGGCGATCACCGAAGAAGGCGATGAGAAGCCGCTCGGCTCGTTCACCCGCCTCTTCATCGATCGCGCCACTGTCATCGGCGTGGGCGACACGACCATCGCTACTCAGACCAAGCAATCGGATGAGGACTCCCAAGGCGGTCAAACCACCGAGGATATTCCGCGCACCATCGTCACGCTGGCCGTGACGCAAGAGCAGGCCGAGTTGATCCAGCACGCTGCGCACTTCACCGATCTGTCGTTTGCCCTTCTGACCAAGGACTCGGCGGTCAACGCGGGCCGCAGCGTCAACGCTGCGGATGTGTTCCCTGACATCTTCAAGGGCCTGCGATGACCGTCATCGTCGAGGCGGACGCCTCCCTCGTCGAGCTCTACCGATCGGCAATCGGCGGCGAGAGCGATGACGTGCCCAACGTGGATGCGCTCAGTCGCCACGTCGCGTCCACCCCTGGTGAGAGTGCCGTGGTGCTGGGCGCTTCGGTTCCCCTTGACCTGGCCACGGAGTTCGCCGAGCAGATGCGAGTCGGTCGACCGTCGCTCGGGGTCATCCTGGTGCGGCAACGAGTGGATTCATCCGTCCTGGCCGAGGCCATGCGATCGGGAGTTCGCGAGGTCGTCGAGTCCCGCGATCTCACGAGCCTTTCCGATGCGGTCCGACGCGTTCATCAGGTCGCCACTGCCATGCGTTCGTCAGCGGGGACGGCCGCCGAGCCGAAGGAGGCGGCCGAGGTCAACGGCCGCGTCATCACTGTCTTTTCCAGCAAGGGCGGCGTCGGCAAGTCGACCGTGGCCACGAACCTGGCGGCTGCGCTCACTGCCCAGAGTCAACGGGTGGTGGCCGTTGATCTGGACGTCCAGGGCGGCGACCTGGCGATCATGCTCCAACTGTTCCCCACGCGCTCGTTGTCAGACTTGGAGAGTCTCCGAGGCGCCATTGATTCCTCGGGCGTCTTGTCGCTCCTCACCGAGCACTCCTCAGGTCTCTCGGTTCTTGCGGCGCCCCTCCACCTGGAAGCACGCGACAACGTCTCCCACGACGAGGTGGCGTTGACCCTTCAAGTGCTGAAGGGCAAGTTCGATTACGTCGTCGTCGACACCTCACCTTCCTTCGATGACCTCGCTCTGACGGCGTTCGACCACAGTGATCTGCTGGTTCTGGTGGGCACCCTTGACATTCCGGCGCTCAAGAACTTGAAAATGGCAGCGGGAACCCTGGATCTCCTCAACATCCCCCGCAACCGTTGGCGCCTCGTGCTCAATCGCGCCGACAGCAAGGTGGGGTTGGCTCCTGCCGAGTTTGAGAAGACTCTCGGCCTCTCCATCACAGCCTCCCTGCCAAGCAGCCGGGAAGTGCTGGCTGCTGTCAATCGCGGTGAGGCCATCGTCAATAGCGACCCCAAGCACCCGGTGAGCACCGCGATCACGGCACTGGCACTCGACATCATCAAGGAGTCGGCAGACCGAGGGACGGACACGGTCTCCGCACCCGGTCGGCGCTCGCGATTCGGCTTGCGGAGGGTAAGCAAATGAGTCTGTCAGATCGCATTGCCAAGGCTCAGCGCACGCTCGAGACCAAGCCAACGAGCTCACACGCGGGCGCTGAATCCTCAGCCACCCCCAAACGACGCAGCCAGGCCCGCGACCCCTTCGCTGAAGTCAAGCGAGTAGTCCATGCCCAGCTTGTCGAGAGCGTCGGGCCGAAGCTTTACGACGCCACCATGACTCAAACCGAGCTGGAGCAGATGGTGCGGGCCAGTCTGCAGACGGTCATCTCTGCTAACGACCAGCCAATGTCCGGCGCAGACCGCACGCGGATCTCTCAGGACATCGCCGACGACATCCTCGGCTACGGCCCCCTTGAGCCCTACCTCCACGACCCGACGCTTACCGAGGTCATGGTCAATGGCTACGAAGACATCTGGGTCGAACGAGATGGTCAACTCCATCGTGTCGATGCCAGCTTTGGCGATGAGGCACATCTGCGCCGCACCATCGACAAGATCGTTGCCAAGGTCGGTCGCCGCGTCGACGAAACCAGCCCGATGGTCGACGCCCGGCTGGCCGACGGAAGCCGCGTCAATGCGATCATTCCTCCCCTCGCCCTGGACGGCGCCAAGCTGACGATCCGCAAGTTCTCAGCGGACCCGTTCACCGTCGATGACCTGATCTCTTTCGACACGATCAGCCCCGCGGCCGCCCGACTGCTCGAGGCCTGTGTCAAGGGTCGGCTCAATATCCTCGTGTCCGGCGGCACGGGTGCGGGCAAGACCACGACCCTCAACGTCCTCTCCGGCTTTATCCCCCAAAACGAACGCATCATCACGATCGAAGATGCCGCCGAGCTCCGGCTCCATCAAGATCACGTGCTCCGGCTTGAGGCCCGTCCGGCCAACATCGAGGGCAAGGGCGCAGTGACAATCCGGGACTTGGTCCGCAACTCGCTGCGTATGCGTCCCGATCGCATCGTCGTGGGCGAAATCCGTGATGCCGCAGCCCTCGACATGCTGCAGGCCATGAACACCGGCCATGACGGCTCGATCTCGACCGTGCACGCCAACACTCCTCGCGACGCGTTGTCCCGTGTGGAAACCATGGTCATGATGGCCGGCATGGATTTGCCGGTGCGGGTCATCCGTGAACAGATCTCCAGTGCCGTCGACGTCGTGCTGCAACAGGCCCGCCTCAAGGACGGGTCCCGCAGGATCACCGCCATCACGGAGATCGTGGGCATGGAGGGCGACATCATCACCCTTCAGGACGTCTTCTTGTTCGACTACGGGGCTGGCTACGACGAGTTCGGGCGCGCACGCGGACATCTGCGCTCCACCGGCCTCCGGCCCCGGTTCTTGGACCGTCTCTCGGACAATGGCGTGCAGGTCGACCCGATCCTGTTCGCCAATGACGCCTACGCTCGGTGATCCGTATGCATCGACGACTCTTGGCGTTCATTCTCCTGCCGCTGTGGACGCTCGGTGGACTGTGGACAACCCCTGCTTCGGCCGAGTCCAGCGCCAACATTGATCACGTCCAGACCGCTGAGGACGGGACGATCAGTGTCTTGTTGGGCGTTCCTCCGGGCGTGGTTCCCGAGCCCGCGACCATCAAGGTCACCCTGGACGACGCTCCCGTTCTGGCGTCTGCCAAGACCATCAAGTCCGGTGACATCGAGCGCACGATCATTTTGGCGCTCGACGCCAGCTTGAGCATGCGAGACGACAAGTTCGCCGCCGCCAAGCAAGCGGCCGCGGTCTTCCTCGACTCCGCTCCCGACGACGTGCGCATCGGACTCATTAGCTTCTCCGGCGAAGCGAAGACCGTTGCCGAGCCGACGACCGATCATGACTCGCTCAAAGCCGCCATCGACGGGCTCGCCCTGACCAAAGGCACCCGGGTCTACGACGCCGTCATCGCTGCAACCGAGCTTGCCGGCACCGAGGGTGCCCGCTCGATTCTCCTGCTGTCCGATGGCAAGGATGAAGGCGGCGGGCAACCGATTGCAGCGGCTATCACTGCTGCCAAAGATGCCAGCGTCGTGGTCGACGTCGTCGCTTTAGATCAGGCTCCTGAGGACAAGGCCCTGTTGGAGCAGATCGCGACCTCCTCAGGTGGTGGCGTCCTCGATGCCGACCCGACCTCGCTCGCGGAAACGTTCAAAGCGCAAGCTGAGGCGTTGGCGTCCCAACTCCTGGTGACCTTTGCACGCCCCGACGGCGCAGACGATGAAGTGAACCTCGCGCTCAGCGTCGAATCCGCCGGAACTACCTACTCGGACTCGGCCCTGGTCACGCTCCCGGCACCCACCAAAGATGCAGCGCCCCGAATCGGACAAGGTTCTGCGTTCGGCACCCCCGCGCTCGTGGGCGGCGCCATCGCATTGGCGCTGGGCATGGCTGGGCTCCTCATCATTGCCCTCACTGGCGCGACCAACAAGCCCTCGCTGGCCCAACGACAGGTCGCCCACTACGTCCAGGCCGGGCGCGATGCCTGGGGGCAGACAGATCCGGCAAGCGTGGCCAAGAGTGGCAGCACCAGCCTGCGGACCTCTGCCGTGGCGGTCACCGAGAGGCTCGTTAAGGGCGACTTTGAGTCACGACTGACGACGCGTCTGGCCGGGGCGGGCGTCCAGTGGACCTCTGCTGAGTGGATGTTGCTTCATGCTGGCATTGCCGTATCCGCTGGCTTTGTCGGGTTGGTTCTGCGGGGTGGCCTGCTCATGATGCTCTTCTTCGCCTTGGGCATCGCAGTGCCTTGGCTCTACATCACGCGACGTCACAGTCGAAGACTCGCGAACTTCGACTCGCAACTTCCCGAGATGCTGCAACTCACGGCCGGTGGGCTGTCCGCCGGTTTGTCCATGCCGCAAGCAATCGACACCGTGGTCCGGGAGGGCGCCGAGCCGATGGCAGGAGAACTCCGCCGAGCCATGGTCGAGCAACGGCTCGGTGTTGAGATCACCGACGCGCTTGAGTCGGTGGCTGATCGCATGCGGAGCCAAGATTTCGCCTGGGTCGTCATGGCGATGCGCATCCAACGCGAAGTCGGCGGCAATCTCGCCGAACTTTTGAACACCGTCGCTGACACGATGCGCGAGCGCGACTACCTTCGCCGCCAAGTCAGGGTGTTGAGCGCCGAGGGCCGCATGTCCGGTTGGGTGCTGGGCGGTCTCCCGATCGCCATGCTCATCTACCTGTCGATCTTCCGCCCCCAATTCATCAGCCCACTGTTCACGACAGGCATCGGGATCCTCTTGTTAGTGCTAGCCGCCACGCTATTGGCGTTGGGGTTCTTTACCCTTTCCCGCCTCGTGAAGATCGAGGTGTGATGTGTCGACATCCACATTGCTGCTGCTAGGCGGCACACTGATGATCTTCGCGGCGATCGGGGTGACACTATCGATCATCGGGGTGATCACCAGCGAGCGTCGCGCTGTCGCACGGTCGGTCGACGCGATCCGGGCGCTCGATCAAGCCCCGGATGCGTTGAAGAAGGAGTTGGAGCGCCCCTTCAGCGAGCGGATCATCGCACCGCTTGGTGAGCGCCTCGTCGGCCTCGGGCGGCGGCTGACGCGGGCAGATGCTGCGGCATCGCTGCAACACAAGCTTGATATTGCCGGCAATCCGCAGGGCTGGGACGTCAATCGAATCCTCGGCCTGAAGGTCCTCGGTGGCCTCGTCGTGGGCGGCATGATGGTGCTCTACATGTTGTCCCGTGGGTCCGGCGTTCCGGCCTTCGTGCTGTTTGTGGTCGCTGGGGCCGTTCTCGGGTTCATGCTTCCTAACATCTTGGTCCACAACGCCGGCCAAAAGCGCACCGAGCGCATGCAGAACTCCCTCCCGGATGCCTTGGACCTCATGACCATCTCGGTGGAAGCCGGGCTTGGGTTTGACGCTGCGGTGAGCCGAGTCGCGCGGGACACGACTGGACCGCTTGCCCAGGAGTTCTCGCGGACCCTCCAGGAGATGCAGATCGGTGTGGGCCGCATGGACGCGATGCGCGCTATGGCCGAGCGCACGACCATGAAGGACCTCAAGAGCTTCTGCTTGGCCATGGTGCAGGCAGACTCCTTCGGCATCCCGATTGCACGCGTCTTGCGGGTGCAATCGCAAGAGATGCGGGTGAAGCGACGCCAACGAGCCGAAGAGAAGGCTCAGAAGGTGCCGGTGAAGATCCTCTTCCCGCTCATCTTCTTTATCCTGCCTTGTCTCTTCATCATCATCATGGGCCCCGTCGCCCTCCAAATGGCCGACTTCTTCAGCAGCCAACGTTGATCAGGCGTTCCGCCAGTCCTTACCCCCTATCCTCTTCTGCGTGAGCCCGCGAGATCTGCGCAATCGGACACCTACGCAGCAGGTGCTTGGTTGGCGGATAGCGACCGCGGCCCGCTGCTTCGCTCTAGCCCTAGCATTTGGGCTGTTGATCAGCTCCCAGCATTTCTCCGCACTCGGTGTCCTGTTCTTCGGGCTCGTGATCGTGGCTGCGGTCGCAGCGGCACTCGACATCGATGCTCCCCCGCTGCTCAGCCGTTTGATCCCGCTCTTTGAAGGGATCCTGGCGACCACTCTCATCATGACCACCAACGGAGATGTCGGATCCTTGATGGTCTACCTCGCCGCTCCTCCCCTCGCCGCGGGGGTGCGTGGCGGATGGATCAGTTGTGCCAACACGGCCCTCGCGATCGGTGCCAGTCTCTCGACGATCGCGCTTACACCGGCCCCGCTGGGTTCCGACTTCGCTACGACGGTCATGGCTGTGCCC
>JBAQXA010000555.1:0-5701 GCA_049299195.1 Nocardioides sp. | reverse complement strand
CGCGGAGGCCGAGGTGGGTGATGTGGTCGGTCCGATGTTCGTCGACGGCACCACCGACGACGAGGACGCATCGAGCGCCCCCGCGGCATTCGACGTCGAGCATGTCGGCATCACCTTGGCCGACGTTGGCGGCCTCCACGAGGTCAAGGACCGGCTCAACGCGAGCTTCCTCGCACCGCTCGCCAACCCCGAGCTGCGCCAGCTCTACGGCAAATCCCTGCGCGGCGGTCTCCTGCTCTACGGCCCACCGGGCTGCGGCAAGACGTTCTTGGCCAAGGCGGTCGCCGGCGAGCTTGGCGCCGCCTTCCTCCATGTCTCCCTTGCCGACATCCTCGACATGTATGTCGGTCAGAGCGAGCGCAATCTGCACGAACTGTTCGAGACCGCGCGGGCCTCGGCTCCCTGTGTCCTGTTCCTCGACGAGCTGGATGCGATCGGCCAGAAACGGTCACTGACGCGCAACTCGGGCATGCGCACGACGGTGAACCAGCTGCTCGCCGAGCTCGACGGAGTGGGCAGCGACAACGAGGGCGTCTTCGTCCTGGCAGCCACCAACCACCCGTGGGATGTCGATCCGGCTCTCCGCCGACCCGGCCGGTTGGACCGCACGCTGCTCGTGCTGCCACCGGACCACGACGCGCGTGAAGCCATCTTCCGCACCCACCTGCGCGACCGGCCCGTCGAGGGCATCGATCTGGCGGTCCTGGCGAAGAAGACCGACGGCTTCAGCGGGGCCGACATCGCCCACGTGTGTGAGTCGGCCGCCGAGAACGCCCTCTTGGACTCGGCGCGCACCGGACGTGTCCGGATGATCGGCATGTCCGACCTGGAGGCCGCGCTGCGCGTGATTCGCCCCTCGATGGGGCCGTGGCTGGAGTCGGCCCACAACGTGGTGATGTATGCCAACCCCGACGGGGAGTATGACGACCTGGGCCGCTACCTGCGCAAGCATCGGCGCAAGTGATGCTCGATGCCTGACCCCCGCACGGCGGACCTGGATAACGGACCCGCATGAGTGACCCCGCCCTCGACAGAGCCTCGATGCTGCTCGAACTCAAGCGTCCCGCCGAGGCGGAGCACCTGCTGCGCAACGCCCTCGCCGAGCAGCCGGACTCGGCATACGCCTTGGCTTTGCTGGCCCAGGCGCTCGGTGAGCAGGACCGGCACCAGGAGGGTCGCGGCGCTGCCGAACGCGCCATCGGCCTCGATCCGGAGGATCTGTTCGTGCGCCTGGTGCTCGTCGACACCCTGTGCGCGCTGGAGGCCGGCGAACGCGCACTGACGGTCGCGGAGGAGTCCGCGAGCTTGTGGCCGATGAGTTGGCAGGCCCACTATGCGCTGGCCCGTGCGCTGATTGCCCTGCCCCGCCCACGGATGCGGGACGCGGTCGGGGTGCTCGATCACGCCCGCACGCTTGCCCCACACGAAGCGCGGATCCTGGCGCTGCGAGGGCTCATCCTGCTCGACCTCACCGAGCGCGCTGCGGCCGAGCGCTCCTTCCACGACGCCCTCGCGCTCGACCCGGAGAGCACAATGGCGCTCCACGGGCTGACGCTGCTGCAGGCGCAGCGGGGCAAGTTGCGGCACGCGGGGCGGACTGTGACCGCTGCGCTGCGCACCGACCCGCAGAGCAAGGTGCTCGCCGGTGGCATCGACGCGATCGTGTTCGCGCTCCTGCGTCGCTGGGCGCTCACCCTCGTCCTCGGCACCGTCCTGATCGCCATCGCGCTCGGCATGCACGCTCCCTACATCGTGCGAGTGGCGGTCGCCGTGGCCGTTCTCACGGTCTATGCCTGGGTTGCGCGACGGGCCACCAGCGAGCTGCCGCGCGGTGCTCGGCTCTGGGCGCCCGCGTCGCTTCGCCGGCTCAGTGCCCGCAACCGGTGGCCGCTCGGCATAGTGATCCTCTTGACCGTGCTGTTCGTCGGGGTAGCGCTCCTCCCCCGAGACCTCGCGCTGATTTCCGCGGGCGCCATCCTCGTGATCGCACGCACCGTGTTGATATTCACGGTCCTTGGCGCGATGTTTCGCGCGATTCTCACGGTCGTCCGGGGCATCTCCCGCCGGCTGCGCAAGGACCCCCCTGTGTGATCCATCGGGATTGACGATGCGTCGGCTCGCGGGCAGCGTTCGACCCATGAGCCGGGACCCGAGAGCAGATGCGGAGCAGTTCGCCGACGCCTTCGCCGCGATCTACCTGGCCTTCCACCGCCGCGACGGCAAACGCAGTCGGCTCAGCTCCTCGGCGCACGCGGTGCTCTCCCATCTTGAACTCACCGGCCCGCTCACCGTGACCGCGCTGACCAGCCACCTGGACCGGACCCAGTCGGTGGTCAGCGACATCGTCACGACGCTGGCTGGGCACGGACTCATCGAGCGGGTCCCCGATCCGCGCGATCGCCGCCGCACCCTGGTCTGGCTGAGCGATGAAGGCATCGCACGCCTCGCCCGCGACCGTCGGGTCCTCGACCTGGACCGGCTCGCGGCCGCACTGAGCGGCATACCGTCTGGGCGGCGGGAGCAGTTGCTCTCCGTGCTGACCCAGCTCACCCAGCCCACTGAGTCCAGCCAGCCCAGCCAACCCACCCAGGAGGAGCGATGACCCACCCCTGCGAAAGCTGCAGTATGCCGATCGAGTCCGGCCGCTACTGCGCCCACTGCACCGACGCTGACGGCAACCTGCAGAGCTTCGAGGAGCGGTTCGGCGCGATGCAGGCGTGGGCGACGCAGCGCAGCCCGGACGCGAGCCCCGAGGAGATTGCCGCCCAGACGCTCACCTGGATGGCCACGATGCCGGCCTGGCGAGACCACCCGGAGTTGTTGGCACGACGTGGAAGCTGACCCTCCCGACTGCCGTCTGACGCACGGCGGGCCTTACGCTGGCCAACATGACTGATGCGCATGTTGGCGGCCCGCAACTCCCTCAGGAGCGCCGCCTCGTCACCTCGATCCCCGGCCCCGTTTCGACCGCGAAGCTGGCCCGCAAGAAGAAGTTCGTCGCCGATGGTGTCGGCACCGCGCTTCCCGTGTTCATCACCGCTGCCGGCGGGGGTGTGCTGCAAGACGCCGACGGCAACTCGTTGATCGATCTCGGCTCCGGCATCGCCGTCACGACGGTTGGCAATGCCGCCACCGAGGTGGTCACGCGGGTACAGGAGCAGGTCGCGAAATTCACGCACACCTGCTTCATGGTCACGCCGTACGACCTCTACGTCGACGTGGCGGAGGCCCTCGCCGAGCTCACTCCGGGTGATCACGACAAGAAGTCCGCGCTCTTCAACTCGGGCGCCGAGGCTGTCGAGAACGCCGTGAAGATCGCGCGCTCCCACACCGGCCGCATGGGCGTGGCCGTCTTCGATCACGCCTACCACGGCCGCACCAACCTGACGATGGGCATGACCGCCAAGAACATGCCTTACAAGCATCGGTTCGGCCCGTTTGCCTCGGAGATCTATCGCGCGCCGATGTCCTACCCCTTCCGCGACCTCGCGGGGATGAAGGGTGAGGAGGCCGCGGCGCGGGCAATCGACGTACTCGACAAGCAGGCCGGCGCCGACAACCTCGCCTGCTTGGTCATCGAGCCCATCTTGGGCGAGGGCGGGTTCGTCGTCCCGGCCGAAGGGTTCCTGCCGGCACTCGCCGCGTGGTGCCGAGACAACGGCATCGTGTTCATCGCCGACGAGATTCAGTCCGGCTTCTGCCGCACCGGTGAGTGGTTCGCCTGCGACCACGAGGGCGTCGTACCTGACTTGATGACGAGCGCCAAGGGCATCGCGGGCGGTATGCCGCTCGCCGCGGTGACCGGTCGCGCCGACATCATGGACTCGGTCCACGGAGGCGGCTTGGGCGGCACCTACGGCGGCAACCCCGTGGCGTGCGCGGGCGCGCTCGGCTCGATCGAGGCGATGAAGGCCGGCGATCTGGCGGCGCGCGCGCGATCGATGGAGTCGACCATGCGCCGGCGGCTGGAGGCGATCCAGGCCGAACATCCGGTCATCGCCGACATCCGCGGCCAGGGCGCCATGCTGGCCATCGAGCTCTGCGAGCCCGGCACCCTGAAGCCCGACGCGGCCCGCGCAGCGGCCGTCAACGCGTACTGCCACTCCCAGGGCGTGGTGACGCTCACCTGTGGGACGTGGGGCAACGTCTTCCGCTTCCTCCCCGCGCTGGCGATGAACGACGACCTCCTCAGCGAGGCCTTCGACGTCGTCGCCGCCGGCTTCGCCGCCACGGCGTAGCCGGGCGCGTCTGCCGCCGGGTTGGTGCGTCTCCCGCGGGGTTCGTGCGTCTGCCGCGGGGTTGGCGCGTCTGCCGCGGTGCTGGAACCACTCCCGCGGGGTTGGGTCACCGCATTTCTGACCCCAACGGCGCGGTAGTGCCCTAGATGCGCCGGTGGCGGGCCGCTGCCGGCTGGTGCGTCTCCCGCGGCGTTGGCGCGTCTCCCGCGGGGTTGGAACCACTCCCGCGTGGTTGGGTCACCGCAATTCTGACGCCAACGGCGCGGTAGTGCCGTAGATGCGCCGGTGGCGGGCCGCTGCCAGCTGGCTCGCGTAGGCCTCCATGCCCGCGGGCAGTTCCGTGCCGAAGCGGTCGGTCGCGTGCCGATAGGCAGCGTCGAGCCGGCGCAGCGTCTCCCTTCGTCGGCTCGGCATGAGGTCCTCCCACATCAGCCGAAGCACCAGCACCGGATAGCGCTCGATGGCGTGCTGGCGCAGCTTCTCGTCTCGCAGGGCCTGGGCGCCGTCGGCGTATTTGACCAGGCCGTCGACCTCGACGATCAGGCTGCCGAGCAGGAGGTCCGCCCACGCGGTGCTGCGCCCGAGGTCGATCGGGAACTGAGTGCGCGGTATGCCGTAGCCGAGGTCATCGAGAGCGACCCTCGCCAGGGACTCCGCCGGCGTGTCGGCGCCCGCGTCGGCCTGCGCCACCGCCGTACGCGCTCTGACGATGTGGGGCCAGTGGCCCATCCGTGCGAACTCGCGATGGAAGTCCTCGAGCGTCACGCCCCTCCTGGCCGCGACGTCGGCGGCGCAGAGACCGGACAGGTAGCCATGCTCACGACCAAGGTCGATGACGGTGCGAGCCAGATCGGTGTAGCCAAACGGCCCGGAGAGCACCGCCTGGGGTGGACGCTTGCCGAGATGGTGCTTGACGCCGTATTGGGTGCGGGTGCCGTTGAGCCCGGCGCGCGTGACGTGGACCAACGTGGTGTCGCCGGTCAGAACAAGCGGCAGACCATGAAACCGCGCGGCAGAGTCATGGCTCAGGCTGTGCGGCATACCCATGGTCAACGACGACGCGCGGTCGCCCGCAGCCGCTCGCTCGGTGAGCGTCCATGCCTCGAACCGCTCCGCGTCGGCGTACACCCCTCGACGGATGAGTTGCCAGCCTCCTGACTTCCGCCGGGTCAGGAGGCGGATGTCGGCTCGACTGTAGCCACAGGCGAGGGCTTGAGAGGCGGTCACCAGGCCGCTTTGGCGTGCGGCAAATGCGCGAAGATCGACGTTCATGGCCGTGACGATGGCCGATCAACGACAAGCACACCTGCGCCACCGGCCAGCCTGTGGAGAGCAACGGGCGAGCTTGAGCTGTGGACAAAAGGTGGCCCGCCCCACTCCCGCGGTGCTGGAGTCACTTTCCCCGCGTTGGGTCACCCTCAAATTGACCTCAACCCCGCGGGAGACGGCGTACGCCGCGGAGC
>JBAQXA010000554.1:0-2808 GCA_049299195.1 Nocardioides sp. | reverse complement strand
CTGATCGGCCCCTTCCTCGACCGGTTCAGCCACGGTCGACGGTGGGCCGTCGGGACGACCATGGCGGCCCGCGCGTTCTTGTGCTGGGTGCTCGGGACCGCCGTCCTCACCGAATCCAAGTGGCTGTTCCCCGCGGCCCTGGGCGTCCTCGTCTGCTCCAAGGCGTATGCCGTGACCCGGGCCTCGGCGGTCCCCCGGCTGCTGCCGAGTGGCCTGCCGTTGGTCAAGGCCAACGCGCGAGTGGGCCTCGCGGGAGTCGTCGGCGCGGCTGTCTCCGCACCGCTGGCCGGCCTCGCCTCACTGGCGGGCCCCGAGTGGTCCCTGCGCTACGCCTTCTTGATCTTTGTGATCGCGACGGTGCTCGCGATCCTGCTCCCGCGCCGTGTCGATTCCAGCCTCGGCGAGGGCACCATGGTGCTGCGCGGCGAAGACACCGGACCCACTCCCAGCGGCCGCATCCGGATGCGCATCCCGCGCGCGGTGTCGTTCGCGCTGCGGGCCAACTGCGGCCCACGCTGGCTCTCCGGCTTCTTGACGATGTACGTCGCGTTCTTGCTGCGCGCGGTGCCGCTCGGGGACGTCAAGCCCGCCGTCGCCCTGGGCCTGGTCATCGGCGCGGCGGGCCTCGGCAACACCCTCGGGATCGCCATCGCCTCGCTGCTCAAGCAGCTTCGCCCCGGCCGGACCGTGGTGGTCGCCCTCGTCGCCGACCTCGTCGCCGCGACCGTCGCGGCGCTCTTCTTCGGCCTGATCCCGCTGATCCTGCTCGGCCTGACCGCAGGCTTGGCCCAATCGCTGGCCAAGCTGTCGCTGGACTCCACCATCCAAGAGCACGTGCCGGAGCGGCTACGCAGCAGCGCCTTCGCGCGCTCCGACACGACCCTTCAGTTGGCGTGGGTGATCGGCGGCTTCGTCGGCATCGCCTTGCCGCTCGTGCCGCGCCTCGGGCTGGGCGTCGCAGCCGTCACCCTCGCGGCCTGGCTCGCCTTTGTCGTCCTCAACAAGCCCGGGCTAAGCCGTCGCCGCAAGCCACAAGCGGCCCCGAGCGAGGCCGCGCCGAGCGGTCGCTAGGGCCGACTCAGAGCTCGAGTTCGTCGGCAAGCGCGCGCAGCAGCTTCGCGATCGGCGCAGCTGCCCGCGGATCGGGGTGCCGGCTGTGCCGGTAGCCCTCGCCGACACCGTCGAGCAAGCGGATCAGGTCCTCAACGATCGGGACCATCTCCTCGGGCTTCTTGCGCTTGGCGAGCTGCTGGCTGCGCGACAGCGGCACCTGAGCCTCGAGAATGCGCACCTGCAGCGCCTGATCGCCACGTCGGCCCTGGGCGATGCCGAACTCGACACGCGCACCGGCCTTCAGCGTCGTGACGCCTTCGGGGAGGGCGTCGGCGTGCACGTAGACGTCGGGGCCACCCTCTTGCGACAAGAACCCGAAACCCTTCTCCGGGTCGAACCATTTGACCTTGCCTGTGGGCACCGCCGACTGCCTTTCGTGAGTGTTTGACCAACAATGGCGCCAGATCGGCGCCTCCTCCAAGCGTAGGCGACAGGAGGCGGTCACGGCCAACCGTTAGTGGTCGGCAGCCCTGAGCACGTGGGCGTCGAGCCAGTCGGGGAAGGCAAGGAGGTCGTCGAGGATCACGTGAGTGCCGGCCGCTTCCAACTCCTCGCGGGTGCTGCCGCCCGTGAGCACCGAGACGCTGAGCGTCGGCACCGCGAGCGCGCCCTCGACGTCGTGGACGTGGTCGCCGAGATACATCGCGGCCCCCTGCTCGCGCAGCACGCCCGCCTTGCCGGCTCCCCACACCTGACCGACGACCAAGTCGTGGTCGAGCCCGAGGTGGTGGAGGTGGAGCGCCGCGTTGGGGGTGTACTTGCCGGTCACGACGACGATCCGGCCGCCTAAGCGGCGTACGGCGGCAAGGGCTGCCGCCGCGCCGGGCATCGGGCCGACGGGGGCGATCGCGTAGTCGGGGTAGAGCGCCCGAAATCGGTCGATCGCCGGGCCGACTGCCTCGGGTGGGAGGTAGGCCCCCAACATCAGGTCGAGCGGCGGCCCGAGGTTGGCGGTCAGAGAATCCACCGGGAAGTCGATCCGCAGCTCCTCCCCCAGCCGCTCCAGGGTCGCGGCGAAGCCCGGCACCGTGTCGATGAGCGTCATGTCGAGGTCGAAGCCGACCACCAACGGCGCGGAGATGGGGCCGCTCACGAGCGCAGGTGTGCCACTGCGGTCCACAGTGGGTCGGGCATCAACTTGCTGGTCACCTTGCCTTGTGGCCACTTCTCCGCGACGCCGCGCAGATAGTCCTTGGCGGTCGTCGTGGAGTCGACGTAGAAGTGCAGCACCCGCCGACCAGGCGTGGTCTCGTCGCCGACATAGCACCCGCTGGCGCCGAGTCGAGCCGTCATCGCCTCCGCAAGCGCCTGGAGACTGCGCTCGCCCGACTCCGAGGGGAACCCATCGGCTCCGATGTCACCGACCGGGACCGTGAAGCTCACATGGTCGTCGAGCTGGGGAGCGACCAAGTGGTGGAGCGGGACCATCGCCGCGGCCCGCACTTCGCCGTTGATCATGCGCCCGGTCATCCGCGCCCAGGCCGACCGGCCCAACTCCGGGGCAAACTCGGCTGCCAGCGCGGCCACGGCCGCCTGCAGTCCCGCGAGGCTCCCGGCATCTGCCGGCGGTGTGTCGACCTCGCGCGCCCGGCCGAGCCACACCGTCGCATCGCGCTCACCCAGGGCAGCGTCGAGCACGCGCTCGGAGACTCGGTCGGCCACCGGCTGATCGGCGAGCGCGGGGTGGTGCAGCCA
>JBAQXA010000553.1:0-1745 GCA_049299195.1 Nocardioides sp. | reverse complement strand
CATGACGAGTCCGACCCGCGCTGCGGAGACACCTTCTACCCGCGCACCGACGATCCGCCCGACCTCGGGCCACTTCCGGTCGATCCATGGGCCGCGGATTACGAGGAACGCTGGAACGGTGAGGGCTCCCAAGAGCGCATGGAAGCTCTCGCCTGCGACCTAGTCGACGAAGAGGCCGAGGAAATGTGGTTCTACCTGCAGTTCCTGGCCGAATCAGCTCCGGCTCCGGCCACGTCGGGTCTGATCTCGCGGACGTCGTTGCCCTCGGACGG
This sequence comes from Nocardioides sp., assembly GCA_049299195.1. Taxonomy (GTDB): domain Bacteria; phylum Actinomycetota; class Actinomycetes; order Propionibacteriales; family Nocardioidaceae; genus Nocardioides. The sequence goes on along the minus strand of JBAQXA010000553.1, from coordinate 1,473 downwards.
GTACCGGCCGACAGCACTGCTTGAGGTGGTGGCGCGGTTCCTCTGGGGAACGTGCACTGTGCCCGGTTGTGAGAAGGCGGCGTGGAGCTGCGATCTTGACCATGTCGACGAGTACGACCACTTCCAGCCGTCACACGGCGGCCCGACCTGTCTTTGCAATCTCGCCCCCAAGTGTCGATTTCACCATCTGATCAAGACGAATCTTGTCGGGTACGTCGACGACCTGGTCCTCGATGATCAGGGGCGGTACCGGACTGTCGTCACGATCGGCGATGGGATGACCGCTGAAGCGGTCGCGCCAAATCAGTGGCTGTTCCCCGAGCTCGACAGGCTGCGCTGCCAGCATCAGGTGACTGCGGGGTCGGCTGCTTGCGGACGAACGGTGGTCGGTGTGGTGGGCGTTGTTGGGAGCAATGAGTCCGGGCAGGTGGGCCCGTATCGGAAGCTGACTCGGACCGAGGTCAAGCACGCGTGGCGCCGGGCCGAGCGGGCGCGGAATCGTCGCGATCGGGCAGCTGAGGCTCAGCCAGCGGAGGCCATCGTCGTCGAACCAGCCTTTGATGACGGCGGCCCTCCGCCCTTCTGATGTCGAACCGCTCGCGGAAGATCTCGGGATCAGTAGGCAGCGCGGGCGCGCACGTCATCGACGGACACAATGTCCGATCCCAGCGGCATGAGCGAGATCGGAATCATCTTGAAGCTGGCGATCCCCAGCGGAATGCCGATGATCGTGGCGCAGAGTGCGATACCGGTCGTGATGTGCCCGATAGCAAGCCAGATGCCGGCGACGATCATCCAGATCACGTTGCCGATGAGAGATCCCGTGCCGGCGTTCGCCTTGGGCACGGTGGTCCGGCCGAACGGCCACAGCGCGTAGCTAGCCATCCGGAACGACGCGATCCCGAACGGAATAGTGATGATCAGAATGCAACAGATGATGCCGGCGACCGCATAACCGATAGCCATCCAGAAGCCGCAGAGCACCAGCCAGATGATGTTCAGAAGAGTTCGCATACCTCCATCTTCCACTCTGCCGAACTGGCTATGGAGCGGGATAGGCCTTGAGATGTCCCTTCGACTCGCCGCTCGTACCTCGCGGCGGCTCAGGGAGCGGCGGAAGACCCCCGCTGCAGCCAGGTCAGCTAGTGGCGGTCTTCGACAGGGTGATCAGCAGGTCGTCGCCGAGGGCCGTCACGCTCTCGCGGTGGAAGTGATGGGCCTCGGTGAGGGTTGCCACGCTCTGATCCAGGACCGAGGGGAAGCCATCACCCAAGAGCACCGGCGCCAAGTAGACGTGCAACTCATCGACCAGGTCCGCGGCGAGGAAAGCTCCGATAATCTGCGGGCCACCTTCGACGAGCACCCGCAGCGCGTCGGGAACGGCGGCGAGGACGTCCGCCGGATCGTGCGAGCGAACGTGAATCAGCGGCGCCGGTCCCCCGCGAAGCTGCACGTCGGCGGCGAGGTCACGCT
>JBAQXA010000552.1:0-4255 GCA_049299195.1 Nocardioides sp. | reverse complement strand
CGACCGAGCAGGGCGAAGGTCTCCGCCGCGATGTCGTGCCAGCTCATGGCGGGGCCGCCACCGCTGACGTGGAAGGTGCCGCGCTCCCCGCGCCGGACCAGGTAGGCCGTCGCGGCAGCCAGCTCGTCGGTGAAGGTGAGCCTGCCGAACTGGTCATCGACGACCTCGGGGGTGGCCCCGGACTGGGCGAGCTCCATCATCGTGCGCACGAAGTTGCGGCCCTCGCCGACCAGCCAGGAGGTGCGGATCACGAGGTGGCGCGCGTTGGTGCGGGCGGCCAGCTCGCCGGCCGCTTTGCTGGCCCCATAACCGCCGAGCGGCGCGGGTGGCTCGTCCTCGCTGTGCTCGCTGGCCACCCCGTCGAAGACGTAGTCGGTCGAGAAGTGCACGAGCGTCGCGCCGTGGTCGCGGGTTGCGGCCGCTAGCGCGCCGACCGCCTGGGCGTTGATCGCCCACGCGGCGCGGGCTCCCGCCGGGGTCTCGGCGTCGTCGACGGCGGTGTAGGCCGCCGCGTTGAGCACCACGTCGTAGTCCCACCACGGCCAGGCGGCCACGGCGGCCGGGTCGGTGAGGTCGAACTCCGCGAGATCGCACCCGCGCGCTCCCGGGAAGGCGCGCGCCAGGGCCCGCCCGAGCTGGCCGTCGGCGCCGAGGATCAGCACCCGTGGCGAGGGCAGGGGCGGCACGTCGGCAAGTCGTGGGGTGGTGCGGTCCTTCTCCGACAGCACGCTCTCGGAGAGCGGTATCGGCCACTCGATGCCCAAGGCCGGGTCGTCGAGGGCGACCGCGGGGTAGGTCGCGCCGGCGCGCCAGTGCCCGTTGACGAGGTAGGTGTAGGTCGTGGCGTCGGTGAGGCACTGATAGCCGTTGGCGACGCCCCGCGGCACGAAGACGGCCACCGACTCATCGAGCGCGAGCGTGACCACTCGTCCTCGGGTAGGCCCTTCGCGGAGATCGACCCAAGCCCCGAAGGCCGAGCCGCCCACGAGCGACACGAGCTTGTCCCACGGCTCGGCATGGAGTCCGCGGGTCACGCCGCGACGCTCGTTGAAGGCGACGTTGTGTTGGACCGGGCCGAAGTCCGGCAACCCAGCGGCGACCATGCGCTCGCGTTGCCAGTTCTCCTTGAACCAGCCGCGGCCGTCGGCGTGCATCGGCAGCCGCAGGACCAGGAGCCCGGGGATCGGTGTGGTGTCGAGCCGTAGCTCGGAGGGGTGTGGCGTCATCGGGTGCGGCTACTGACCCTGGGCGGCGTAGCTGGTCTCGGTCGCCTCCTTGTGGGGGCGCCACCAGGCCTCGTGGTCGGCGTACCACGCGATGGTGTCTGCCAAACCGGCCTCGAAGTCGTCATAGCGCGGCCGCCAGCCGAGCTCGTTGCGCAGCTTGCCGGACTCGATGGCGTAGCGAACATCGTGACCCGCCCGGTCGGTCACGAAGTCGAAGCCCTCCGGGTCGCGCCCCATCAACTGGAGGATGAGGCGCACCACCTCGAGGTTGCTGCGCTCTCCGTCGGCCCCGATCAGGTAGTTCTCGCCGATCCGGCCGCGGCTCAACACGGTCCACACCGCCGAGCTGTGGTCCTCGGTGTGGATCCAGTCGCGCACGTTGGCGCCGTTGCCGTAGAGCTTCGGCCGCCGCCCGTCCAAGACATTGGTGATCTGCCGGGGGATGAACTTCTCGATGTGCTGCCACGGGCCGTAGTTGTTGGAGCAGTTGGACAGCGTGGCCCGGATCCCAAACGAGCGCACCCACGCGCGCACGAGATGGTCCGAGGCCGCCTTGGACGCCGAGTAGGGAGAGCTGGGGTCGAAGGGGGTGTCCTCGGTGAAGCGCTTGGGGTCATCGAGCGCGAGGTCGCCGTAGACCTCATCGGTGGAGACGTGGTGGAGCCGGGTGTCGAAGCGGCGCACCGCCTCCAACACGTTGAAGGTGCCGACGATGTTGGTCTGGATAAACGGGCTCGGGTCGAGCAGTGAGTTGTCGTTGTGGGATTCGGCCGCGAAGTGCACCACGGCGTCGGCCTGACTGACCAGGGTGTCCACGACCGTCGGGTCCACGATGTCGCCGACGACGACCGAGAGCCGGTCGGCGGGGAGGCCGGCGAGGGCTTCCGGCGAGGCGGCATACGTCATCTTGTCCAAGACGGTGATGTGGGCATCGCTGACCGTCAGCGCGTAATGGCAGAAGTTGGCGCCGATAAAGCCGGCGCCGCCGGTGACCAGGATGTGCCGCACGGGCCAATCCTAGGCCGAGGCGTCGGCGGGGTCGGTCTACGATCAGCGCATGCGCGGGATCATCCTGGCCGGTGGCACGGGGTCCCGACTGCACCCCATCACCTTGGGCGCGAGCAAGCAGTTGCTCCCGGTCTATGACAAGCCGATGGTCTATTACCCGCTGTCGACGCTCATGCTCGCCGGGATCCGCGACGTCCTCGTGATCACCACGCCCCAAGACGCCGACGGCTTCGCGCGGTTGCTCGGCGATGGGTCTCGCTTCGGCATCTCCCTGTCGTATGCCGTGCAGCCGACGCCGGGCGGACTGGCCGAGGCGTTTCTGATCGGCGCCGACCACGTGGCGGGTGGCCCCGCGGCCCTGGTGTTGGGCGACAACATCTTCTACGGCTCCGGCCTGGGCACGCAGCTGCGGCGCTTTTGCGACGTGCGCGGCGCCGCGGTCTTTGGCTACCACGTCGCGAACCCGCAGGCCTACGGCGTGGTCGAGTTCGACGAGACCGGCCGGGCGATCTCGCTGGAGGAGAAGCCGGCGCGGCCGCGCTCGTCCTTCGCCGTGCCCGGCCTCTACTTCTATGACGATCGGGTCGGCGAGATCGCTCGCTCGCTGCGGCCCTCGGCGCGCGGGGAGTTGGAGATCACCGACCTCAACCGCGTCTATCTCGAGCGCGGCGAACTCCACGTCGAAGTGCTCCCGCGAGGCACCGCCTGGCTCGACACCGGCACGTTTGACTCGCTCAACGACGCCGCCAACTTCGTGCGCACCATCGAGGCCAGGCAGGGGTTCAAGATCGGCGCCCCGGAGGAGATCGCCTGGCGCCAGGGCTGGCTCACCGACGCCGAATTGGGCGAGCGCGCCGACGCGCTGGCCAGCAGCGGCTATGGCGACTATCTGCGCAGCCTGCTGGCCCGCGGCGCCACACCCGGCCCCTCCTCGGTCGCGCCGAGCTAACCGCGCGCACAAGCTCCCCAAGTTTTTCTGGCTGCACTGCCAACCGAATCATGCTCCGGCGCGTATAGGAGGTGAGGAGGGACGTAGATGGACAGTGCGGCAGAGGCGGCGTTCAACGAATTCGTGACGGCGCGCAGCGCTCGGTTGGCACGCTCGGCGTACTTGCTCACCGGAGATGCCCACCTGGCCGAGGACCTCGTGCAGGCAGCGTTGCTCGCGATCGCACGCAACTGGCACCGCCTGGAAGGCGACCCGGAGGCCTATGCGCGCCGGGTGATCGTCAATCAGAGCGTGTCGTGGTGGCGCCGCCGGCGCTGGCAGGAGAGCGCACTGACCCCGACCGCCGACCGTGCGCAGCTCAGCGCAGATCCGGATGCCGCGCTCTCCGTCGCGCGGGCGCTCCGGCTGTTGACGCCCAAGCAGCGCGCCGTGCTCGTCTTGCGCTACTTCGATGACCTCACCGAGGTGCAGACGGCTGCGACCCTCGGGGTTTCGGTCGGCACCGTTAAGTCCACTACCCGGCAGGCCTTCGACCGATTGCGCCGGCTGGCCCCCGAACTCGGACAACTCATGGAGGAGGCTCGATGAACACCGATGAACTGCGCGCTGAGCTGCGCCTGCTCGCCGAGGAAGCACCCCAGATCCAGCCGCGGGCAGACACGTGGCGACGCGGCCGGCGGCAGTCGGCCCTTCGCGCTGCGGGCGCGACCGCGGTGGCCGTGGCGGGGATCGCCGGGCTCGGGGTCTTCGTGCAACTGGCGGTGCAGAGTTCGCCGCACCCGCAGGCGGAGTCCGGCGGCGCCGCCCTCGCTCCGGATCTTGGGGGCTTCGTGCCCTCCGTGTGGGCGTTGGTGGGTTTGGCCGTGGTCGTTGCGGCCGTCGGCGCCTGGAGTGCCCAGAGGTGTGCCCAGAGGTCTGCCCAGGAGTTTGCTCAGGAGTCTGCCCAGCAGTCTGCCCAGCGCGGGCTAGAACCACCTCCCCCGTCGACAGCAAGCAGGGGATGCCGGGCGAAGTCGCTCCTCGCCTTGGCTCTCGCGCTGTGCTTGTTGGGGTGGGCGGCACTGGTGTGGTC
>JBAQXA010000551.1:0-2564 GCA_049299195.1 Nocardioides sp. | reverse complement strand
TCCGCAGCCAGACCCCGTGGCAGTGGGGCATGTTCTATCTGCTCGGGATGGGGCTGCAGGGCAAGACCCTCGGCATCGTCGGCATGGGTCAGATCGGTGCCGCCATGGCTCGGCGGGCGATCGCCTTCGGCATGGAGATCGTGTATGCCGACGAGCACGAGGCCGCTCCCGAGCTGCTGGCCGGTATGCCGTCCGGCTCAGTCCGCCGGGTGTCCTTCGACGAGCTGCTGCGGGTCTCCGACGTCGTGTCGCTGCACTGTCCTTACATGCCCTCGACGCACCACCTCATGGGCGCCGAGCAGTTCGCGGCGATGAAGCGCACGGCATACATCGTCAACTCCGCGCGCGGCCCGATCATCAACGAGGAGGCGCTCGTCGCCGCGCTGCAGGCGGGCGAAATCGCCGGCGCCGGGCTCGACGTCTTCGAGAAGGAGCCGGCGGTGCACCCCGGGCTCCTGGAGATGGACAATGTCGTGCTGCTGCCGCACCTCGGCTCGGCGACCACCGAGACGCGAGCGGCGATGGCGTCGTTGGCCGCAGACAACGTGCTCCGTGTGCTGCGTGGCGAGGCACCGCTGACGCCCGTCACCTGATCGGCTCCGGCTTTGGCGACACCGTGAAGGTCTGTGCACGTCATAGCGTGCACAGGCCTTCACGTTGATTCAATGCCGTCCCGTCACCATGCGCTGGGCAGAACGAGTCTGTCGGGATGGAATGACTAAGCTTGGCGAGATCCTCATTCAGGAAAGCCTCTCGGTAGATTGTTTCGGTTGGTGCCGTCGAGTGAACCGCCCGACGAGTCCGGAGACCTATTGGGTGAGGCCTCCAGCCGGTACTGGGCTTGGTGATAAGCGTCGTAGTGGTGCTCGGCTTCGGCGGGAGGGATGTCGCCGCAGTACGCGTAGAGCCGGCGGGGTTGAGCCCGTCGCCCACCCGGCGGAGTCTCGGGCAAGCTGGACATCGAGTCGGTCAGCGCGTTCTTCATCGTCATGCCGCCGTAGACGGCCCAGGCGGGGCCGTTGTTGATGGATTCTTTGTGGCGGCACCCGCACTCGCAGGTAGGTGGACCAAGACGGTGAACTGGTGCTCCGCTCGACCACGACCACAATGGCGACGCGTCCAGCACGATCAAAGGTCACTTCCCAATACCCGCGCACCACCCGGTCGTCGACCTCCGCGGGACGCTCGCTGATCAGCGTCCCGGGGGTGATACGCGCCCATGTCTTTTGTCCTGAGCGTTCCCGCGGTCCCCGGATGCCATGCCTGGTCCCACAGGGGCCACACCAGCTCTCGCTTGAGCACCCCGCCGAACCGCCCTGGCATGTTCGGAGAGGTTCAGAAGCGCCCACAGCCTCGCTGACGGCACCGGCAGCAAAGACCCTGCGTGGGCTACATACACGCCCCCGGAGACTCAGCCCCCATAGCCGGCACGACGCCGCATTGAAGACGCTCACGAAATGTTCCGAGCCTTCCCACAAAGTGCCAGTCAGGTCTGTTAGCGTGAGACTGCAATGCGCAGATGTAACGCGATGGCGTTACATCCATAGAACCTACACAGGAGACCCTCGATGCACTGGGACATGTACACCCTTCTTTCGGTAATATCGGGAGCCATTCTGGTCCTTGGCGCCCTAGTTCTGGGCTCCGACGCAAAGGAGCGCGCCTACGGTCTTCTGGGCGGAGTTGCATTCATCGCATACGGAATTTACGTGGCAAAACAAACAAGCGGACGTTTCACCTTTCCGATTGCGATCTTCATCTTACCGGTCGGGGCAATTATCTGGATGCTCTTCAACTGGTATGTCAATCGGCAGGAACGCTTGGAGCGTTCCCGTCAGGTCGAATCGGACGCGGCGGTTGGGGTGCCGTCGTCGTTCAAGCCCGATCCTCCGCAAGACAACTAGCCGACGATTGAGAGCGGGGAAGCCAAGTGGGTCTCTTCTCAAAAGGCAGAACTCAGCGCCTTATAGCGCCGTACGAGTGTCCGATCGGAGGCGCATGGGATCAAGTGCGTGAATCTGCCCCATTCCTGACAGCAAACGATCTCCTCGTCTTGAGCGTTCACTGTGTTGCCTTCAATTCGCTTGTTCAACTTATTCTCAACCATAGCGTATCTACGACACTATCCCCCGGGCGACACAGTAGTGTGGATGCAAATCTTGCGGCAAAGTCGACGAGGCTGACAGTCAGTAGAGATCACAGTGGAGTTCGGGTATCCGCTGGCGCCGACGGTCCGGGTGGCTTAGTCCCAGATTGGATACTTCACTTGAAGCTGGCCGACAGCTCCGTTTCAGTCGAGACGGTGTCGTACCGAACCGAGGGAGGCGACCTCCTTAACGGAGGGCTATTTGAGAGGTTCAAACAATCTCTGGTGCAGTTCTTGCCCACTGGTCCAAGTATTGTTGTCAGAAAGGGCCGACCCCGTCTTGATGGCTTAGCTGCTACCGTACCTCTCGGCGGTAAAGGCATCATTGACAGTAAGTCAAACTCACCTTTCATGAACGACTATTTCGAGCCGCCGGCATCTCTAGAGTGGCACAATTATGACATGCCCATTGAGTACG
>JBAQXA010000550.1:0-1841 GCA_049299195.1 Nocardioides sp. | reverse complement strand
GCGGTGATGACGCTCGCGGTGCGCTGGATGGGCAACCTGGTCACCGATGCCGACCGTGACCGCGCCGCCCGGATCTGGCGCTGGGCCGGACGGCGATCGGTCTCGCTCGACGCACGGGCGCCCTTCTCATGAGCGACCCCGGAAGTGTCGACCCGCTGCCGCGCGTGCAGCGGTTGGCGGCCTACGCGGTGATCACGCGCGGGCTCACTGAGGCCGACCGCGAGGTGTTGTTGTGCCGACTGGCGCCGCGGGTCTCGCGGGCGGAGCTGTGGACGCTTCCCGGTGGCGGGGTCGATCACGGCGAGGACCCTGCCGAGGCCCTATTGCGGGAGATCGTCGAGGAGACCGGCCTGAGCGCGACGCTCGGGGAGCGGGTGCAACTGCACTCCGCGCGCTATCCGGCGGTGTGGCGCGATGGGGTGCAGGTCGACGCGCACGCCGTGCGGATTGTGTATGACGCGTGGGTGCCGACCGATGCTCCCGAACCGCGGGTGGTCGAGGTCGATGGGTCCACGATGGCGGCTGCCTGGCACCCGTGGGCCGATGTCGCGTCCGGCCGACTCCCGGTGACGCCGCTCGTGACCGATCTCGTCGCCAGCTATCGACCCCACCGCCGACAGCGCGTGGCGGCATACGGCCTGATCAGGCGCGGGGATGAGATCCTGCTGACGCGGCTCTCCGAGCGGGCCCACCACACCGGGAGCTGGACGCTGCCTGGCGGGGGGATCGAGCACGGCGAGGCGCCGGCCGCTGCGCTGGTGCGTGAGGTGGCCGAGGAGTGCGGCGTGGAGTGCCGACCAGGGCAGCTGCTCGGGGTGCACGACGTGCAGTTCACCGGAGTGGCGCCATCGGGTCGCACCGAGGACTTCCACGGCATTCACCTCGTCTATGCCGCGACGATCGATGCAGCTGCCGTGCCCCGGCTGGCGGAGGCCGACGGGACCACCGACGCGGTGGCCTTCGTCGCGGTCGCTGACGTCGTCAGCAGGCGGATCCCGGTCCTTGAGGTGGTCGACTTCGCCCTAGGGTTGGCGCCATGACCCAACCTCCGGTGCCGGCCACGACCGCACTCCTGCTCGACGTCGGCGTCGTGCTGCTGCAGTCGGCCTGGGAGATTGCCGACCAGTTTGAGGAGTTGAGCGGGCTGCCGCCGCGGACGATCCCTGGCCGCGGTCCCTTCGACGAGGGCGGTGACCCCCTGTGGGAGCGGCACCTCGCCGGCGAGCTCACCGAGCGTGACTACTGGCTCGGCAATGCGGACATCGCGGTGGCCAACGGGGCGCCGTTGAACGGTCACCCGCATCTGATGCGTGCGATGTTTCAGCACCCGCAGATCCAGCCGGCGCGACCCGAGGCGATGGCGCTGCTGCGCTGGGCGCGGGAGCACGGCGTGCGCACGGCGATCTTCAGCAACGAGCTGATGGACTTCCAGGGCCGCACCTGGGTCGAGGCGCAGCCGTGGTTTGAGCTCTTCGATGTGATCGTCGACGCCACCGAGATCGGCATCCGCAAACCGGACCGAGAGATTTACGACATCGTGGTCCGGGAGGTCGACGTGCCCGCGGAGCGGTGTGTCTTCGTCGACGACAACCCGTCCTACGTGGCCGGTGGGGAGCGTGCGGGCATGGTCAGCGTTTTCCTCGATGTGTTGGACCCAGCGGCCGCGTTTGATCGGGCGCGAGCCGAGCTCACCGGACTGAGCGGTCAGCGCTGATGCATCCTCGGCACCGTCGGTTGATCATCAGCGTGGCGCTGCTGGCGCTGCTGTCGATCGTGGTTTGGGCGGCGGTGACCGGCCGATGACGCTGCCCCTCGCAACGGCGCTCGCCGCAGTGCGCGAG
>JBAQXA010000549.1:0-2744 GCA_049299195.1 Nocardioides sp. | reverse complement strand
GCAATCGGACCGGCGGCCGTGACCAGGGCGATGACGGGCTTCCGGCTCGGCAGCGGGCCCCCGCCACCGAGGAGGGCGTCGAAGGGCCCCGCGCCCCAGCGCTCGACGTAGCGCAGCTCGGGCTCTGGGACGGGTCTGCCCGGCTGGGACGACAGTCGGCTGCGGATCGCGGCGTAGGCCTCGTCGCGGTAGCCGATCTTGTCGATCAGGCCGGCTCGTTGGGCGGCCGCCGCGCCGAGGGGGCCGCCGTCGATGATGGCGCGGACGTGATCGGTGGTCAGGCGTCGCCCGTGGGCTACGTCGGCGACCACGGTGTCGGTCGCCGAGACCAGGAGGCGGGTCAGCATCTCGCGGTGCGGAGCGGTGATCTCATGGGCCATGAAGGTGTCGGCGGCGGTCTTGAACTCGTGGCGCTGACCAAACTGAGGCTCGACCTGCAGCAGGTCGAGGGTGCCGCGCACCGTCATCGCCTCTCCGGCGAAGCCGACCAGCCCGACCGCGCCGCTGGGTTGGAGCCAGATCTCCTCGAACGCCGAGGCGAGGTGATAGCCGGTCGTGCCGGGGGTCAGTTCGCCGAAGCTCGGGCTGAAGACAAGGGTCGGCTTGCCGGTCTCCCGGAAGGTGGCGACCGCGTCGCGCAGCTCACCCGATTGCGCGAGGGTCAGCGGAGGCGCAGCGATCTGAGCGATGAGCCCGACCACCGCGTCGTCCGTGGCGGCCTTCTTGAGCTGGCTCACCAGGGTGCGCAGTTGCGGTGTGTGCATCTTGGTGAGCGCCTGCAGCGGGTTGGTGGGAGGCGTCTCGCTCACCCCGCGACCGAGATCGAGCTCCAGCAGGTAGCGGTCGGCGTCGCCGACCGGAGTCCGGCTGAGGATCGGGTGCAGGATCGGCTTGAGGGCCTGGGGCAGCTTCATAGGGCGAGCGTAGGACGAGTGCCAAACACCTCGCGCCCGCCGCGGGTTGCGGCCTGCCCCGGCTGTTACGTGTCTCGGCGGTTACTTGCCCCCGGCGGCTAGACGATGACCTCGATCTCGCCGCCGAAGGCGAAGCCGGGCGTGACCGGCAGCTGATCGCCGCTCCAGAACTTGCCCGGGTCATACCAGTTCGTGGAGCGCGCGGGCTCGAGCACTCCCATGGCCTCGTAGGTGATGCCGGCGAGCTCCGCGCAGTACGCCGCCTCGGCCTGCTCCGGCTTCCCAAGACGCGGCAGGCGCGGCACGTCGCGGCGACCGGTCAGCCAGCGGCGCGCGAGCCGTGCGGTGCTCGGAAACGACGTGCCGTTCCAGCGGGCGATCGTCTGCAGGAGGGCGTCTTCTTGGCTGTGGTCGATCTCCGGGGTCAGCTGGCGGAAGAAGACCTGTTGCCCGCGGCCCTTCGTCCACCGAGTCACCGCGGCCTGCAGATCGTGGAGCTGGGCGCCCCGGTGGTGCGTGCCGGTCCACAGATCGAGCAGCCGCTTGCCGAGCTCGGCATGCCACATCATCGCGGGCAGATCGTCGATCACCACGGCCATGGCGACGTGGTTGACCGGGGCGTTGGTGGCCAGGCGGATCGCCCGGTCGGCGCCGGTGTGGCCGCGGAAGAGCCAGACGTCGCCGGAGCGGGCCAGCTCGGCGGCCTCGGCCAAGGTCACGGTGCTCGCTCGGCTCACAGGGCTAACGGGGCGCTCGGGGCTCACGCGCACAGTCTGATCAACACCTCACCTCGGCCACAACCTGGGGACCACGCCCGGTGCCCGCCGCCTAGGCTGGGGGCGTGAACTGGTGGCGAGCAGCAGGCCTGGCCGGACTCGCGGGCCTGGCCGCGGGCGGCGTACTGACGACTCGGCGGGAGCGGGCGCGGCGCAACTATTCCCCCGAGCAGATCCGCGATCGGCTCCAGGCGCGGTATGCCGAAGTGGGCGCCGCGGCCCGCGAAGAGGCCACCCGCGACTGGCGGGAGCGTCGCGCCAAGGACGCCTGAGCGGCCCTCACGGGCTCTCCTCTGGCGCCTCGGGAGTGGGCTCCGGCGGATGGGTGAGCTCAGGATGCGTAGCCAGCTCTTCCTGTGCATAAACGAGTTCGATGTAGTCGCCCACCTCAAACTGATTGTTGGTCTGCATGACCACCCACTGGAGCCCCACCGGCCGACCGTCGCGATAAGTAATCAACGTGCTGGTGGCCTCGCGGCGGGTCTTGCCCAGTGCGATGGCGTAGGCCGCGCCCCCGCTCGTGCCGTTGATGTAGGAGTAGCCGATCGCACCGTTGTCACCGGTGACCAGATTGGGGCCCACTCGCACGTGCACGTGTCCGCCGACGACAAGGTCGGCGCATCCTCGAGCGAGGGCCTCTCGACCGAGATTCGAGTCGTGGACCAGCAACGTGGCGACCCGTCGCTCCGAGCCGCAGGCCACCTCTGCCACTTGGTGTTCGACTTCGGCGAAGCTCACGCTCATGCTCTCGCGCCAGGCGCCGAGGCCGCTGGACCTGGGGTCATCGACGCCGAGAATGGCGCTACCACCCGGGCCGTCGATCACGTCTAGATCGAGCATGGTCCACCCGGCATCGGCCAGTCGCTGCGGGACGAAGCCGCCGAAGTCGTGGTTGCCGGCCACTCCGTACTTCTCATAGCCGGAGAAGGCCGCATCCAAGGAGTCGAGACTGAACGCCTCCCACTTGCTGCCCGTGGAGGTGTCATCTCCGCCGGTCATCACCACAGTGGCGCCGGCGGCGTCTGCGACGGCCCGGTGAACCTGATCCATGCCC
>JBAQXA010000548.1:0-1603 GCA_049299195.1 Nocardioides sp. | reverse complement strand
GTGGTGCCCATCGAGGGCAGCCATCACGAGGGCCAGCGCCTCCGACGAGCCGAAGTGCAAGGGAGGCAGCCGCACACCCCGCCCGAGGCGATAGCCACCCTCCCGCCCGCGCACCCCCTCGATGGGTATGCCGGCCTCCCGAAGGATCGCGACATAGCGCCGGGCGGCGCGATCGGTCACGCCCAGGCGCACGGCCAGATCAGCCGCGTTGATCCCCGGCCGACGCTCGATCAGCTCAAGAGCCACCAGCGCGCGAGCGGCCGGAGAACCAGACGGCATACGGACGAGCCTATCCGGACGCTAATTGTCCGGATAGGGCCCTACGGTGCCTCTATGGCTATTGCACGCTTTCCCGTATTTGTCCTTGACTGCCCCGAGCCCCAGACGCTGGCGGAGTTCTACGGCGCCCTCCTTGACTGGGAGGTGACGGGCGACGGCGACTGGTGGTCCGTGCGCGCCGACTATGGCGACTCCATCTGCTTCCAGGGGGTCGAGGGTTTCACCGCTCCCGGCTGGCCGGGGCAAGACGTGCCCCAACAGATGCACATCGATGTCACGGTCGACGACCTCGACGCCGCGGAGGCCGCCGTCCTCGCGCTGGGCGCGACCAAGCATGACCACCAGCCCGGGACCGGCTTCCGGGTCTTCCTCGACCCCGCCGGCCACCCCTTCTGCATCTGCCAGGGCTGAACCGCGCCGCCTACCGCGCGCGCAGATAGTGCCCGAAGTGGGGCACGGTGAAGGCGATCCGGCCACGCTCGGCGGAGTAGATCAGGCCCTTCTTGAGGAGGGCATCGCGCGCCGGGCTGAGCGATTGCGGCTTCTTGCCGAGTCGCGCGGCCACCTCGGATGTGGCGACGGGCGCGTCCGGGTCGCCCGGTCCCGCGCTGGAGTCCCGGCCCGCGCTGCCGTCCGAGGTTGCACTCGCTAGGGCCGCGTCGGCCATCGCGCGCAGGTAGTCGCGCTCGGCGGGGGTGGCGCGTTCGAGCCGGCTGCCGAAGAAGCCGACGGCCAGTTCGGCGGCGGCCTCGGGTGCCGCCATCGCGACATCGGCCGCCGTGATTGTCGGGCCGGTGGCGAGATCCCACACCGCTTTGCCGTAGGCCTGAATGAAGTAGGGATAGCCGGCCGTCTCGGCATACATCGCGCTCAGCGCGTCCGGTTCGTATGCCGCCCGCTCGGCCTCGGCGGGGGCGACCAGCGCCAGGTCCGCGGCGTCGCGGGCCAGGCGGTCGACGCGATGGTAGGCAAACAGCCGCTCCGAGTAGCTCTTGGAGGCGGCCAGCACCGCCGGCAGGTGCGGCAACCCGGCGCCCACGAGCAGGACCGGCAGCCCCAGTTGGCCAATCTCGTGGCAGGCCGCGCAGATCGCCGAGACATCGGTCGGCCCCAGGTCCTGCATCTCATCGACGAAGAGCGCCACGCCACGCCCGCCGGCCCCTCCGCCGGCCACACCGTGCCCGCCCGCACCGCCACCCGACTCCCCCGCCGCTCCGCCCACCTCGCGCAGCAACTCCACCAAGTCGATCTCGATGTCGCCCGAGTCCGCCCGCCCCGCGACCGCGGGCACGTCGATCCCCGAGGCCCATCGGTCGCGCAGCTT
>JBAQXA010000547.1:0-4965 GCA_049299195.1 Nocardioides sp. | reverse complement strand
GCGATCAAGAACCGGGCGCAGCGGCCCGGGTGCCAGGGCGCCGCGGTTGCCTGCTCCACGACGAGTTCGACGCCGAGAGAAGCAGCAAGCGCGCGCACCGCACCGATCGCATCCGACCAGTCGGCGGCACGCCCCTCGCCCCACCAGCCGGCCCGCTGAGCAGCGCCGGTGAGCACCAGGCCGACATGCCACGGCTGGTCAGGCAGGGAGTCAAGGAGTTCGCCGAGTTCGGCCTCCGTCGGACGCCGGTCGACGCCTAGGATCGGCGAGGGCTGCGAGTCCCGCGGCAACGTCACCGTGGCGATCTCGAAGAGCCCGACGTCGGTCGCCCCGAGTCCCACATTGCGCGCGGCATGCTTGAGCAGCCCCGGCAGCAGCGTGGTGGTCATGGCGGGTTCCTCCGCCGACAGGGGGTTGGCCAGCCGCAGCACCGACCGCCGCGCGTCGTCGCTCGGCAAGCCCAGGTTGTCGAGGTCGGCCTCCCCCACGAACGGGAAGGACAACACCTCGCTCAGCCCCTGACTCGCCAACGCCAGACCGGTCCGGCGACGCAGTCGCTGGCTCCTGGTCAACCCACGCCCGCCGGGCGCCAGCGGCAGCACCGAGGGGACCTGGTCGTAGCCCACCACCCGCGCCACCTCCTCGACGAGGTCGAAGGGGTCGTTGAGATCGGGGCGCCACGGCGGCACTGACGCGGTCAGCGTCCCCTGCGCCTCGGTCACCTCGCACCCAACCGCACGCAGGTGCGCCACGGCCGTCTCCGCGGCGATGGGCATCCCGGTGATGCGGGCGGGCAGATCCGCCGCGATCGTGATCGAGCGACCCGCAGGGGTAGCCCCGGCCAAGGTGTGCCCGGGCGCCAGCTCGCCACCGCCGTGCTCGATGAGCAGTTCGGCCACGCGATAGCTCGCCACCGACGGCAGCGTCGGGTCGACCCCGCGCTCGTTGCGCTTGCCGGCCTCGGAGGTCAACCGATGCCGACGGCCCGTGCGGAACATGTCCACCGGGTTCCAGTGCGCCGCCTCGATCAGCACTCGCGTTGTCGAGGAGGAGATCTCGGTCGACGCGCCACCCATGACACCGCCCAGGCCGATCGGCCCGGAGTCGTCGGCGACCACCAAGTCCCCCGGGTCGAGGGCGCGGTCGGCGCCATCGAGGGTGACCAGGCGTGCGCCGGCGCGGGCGCGGCGGACGCCCCGCGGTCCGGCGAGTGTGTCGGCGTCATAGCCGTGAATCGGCTGCCCAAGCTCGAGCATCACGTAGTTGGTCACGTCGACCGCCAACGAGATCGGCCGCATGCCGCACTGGGTCAGCCGCTGCGCCATCCAGTCGGGGGTCGGCGCCGACGGGTCGAAGCCGGTGACGAGGCGGGCCGCGAACACCGGGCACCCGGCCTGGTCCTCGAGCACCACCGGGTAGCCCCGGTCGTCGGGCTCTGGCACGACCCGGGTTGCCGGATCCTTGAACGGTATGCCGCTCGCCAACGCCGCCTCGCGGGCGACACCGCGCAGCGACAAGGCGTAGGCCCGGTCGGGATTGATCTCGAACTCGATCACCGAATCGTCGAGTCCGAGCACGTCGAAGGCCGAGTCACCGGGCGCACCGGCGTCGGGCGGCAGCACGATGATGCCGTCGTGGTCCTCGCCGAGTCCGAGTTCGCGGGCGGAGCAGATCATGCCCGCGGACAGGTGCCCGTAGGTCTTGCGCGCGCTGATCTCGAAGTTGCCGGGCAGGATCCCGCCCGGCAGGATCACGACGACCAGATCCCCGGGGGCGAAGTTGTGCGCCCCACAGACGATGCCCTGCGGCTCGCCGGTGCCGTTGGCGGCACCCACGTCGACGGTGCACCAGTTGATCGTCTTGCCATTCTTTTGCGGCTCAGGCTGCATCGTCAGGACGCGCCCCACCACCAACGGACCGGTGATGGCGTCACCGGCGCGCTCGAGCGCCTCGAGCTTCAGCCCGAGCGCCGTGAGCCGATCGGCCAGCAGTTCGGGGGTCATCGCATCGGGCAGATCCACCAGTTCGCGGATCCACGACACCGGGGCGCGCATCAGATCTCCATTCCGAGGGACGCGGCGAACCTAAGGTCGCCTTCGAAGAAGTTGCGGAGGTCGGAGACCCCGTGGCGGAACATCATGGTGCGGTCGATCCCCATCCCGAAGGCGAAGCCCGTGTAGCGCTCGCTGTCGATTCCGCTCGCACGCAACACGCGAGGATTGACCACCCCGCAGCCACCCCACTCGATCCAGCCTTCGCCGCGACAGGTGCGGCACGATCCCACGGCGGCGGCGTCGCCGCGGCAGACGAAGCAGACCAGATCGACCTCGGCGGACGGCTCGGTGAAGGGGAAGTACGACGGCCGGAAGCGCGTCGTGATCCCCTCGCCGAAGATGCGCTGCGCGAAGTGGTCCAGCGAGCCCTTGAGGTGCGCGAGGGTGATGCCTTCGTCGATCACGAGCCCCTCGACCTGGTGGAACATCGGCGAGTGTGTGGCGTCGTACTCATCGGTTCGGAAGACCCGCCCCGGGCACGCCACATAGATCGGGGGTGTCCGGGTCAACATGGTGCGCGCCTGGACCGGCGAGGTGTGGGTGCGCAGCACGACATGGTGCTCGGCCGGCTCCACCCAGAAGGTGTCCTGCATCGTGCGCGCCGGGTGGTCCGGCCCGAGGTTGAGCGCGTCGAAGTTGAGCCACTCGGCCTCCACGACGGGCCCTTCGGCGATCTCCCAACCCATCGCCACGAAGACGTCGGCGATCAGATCGCCCATCAACGTGATCGGGTGGCGCGAGCCCGGTCGGCGCCGAGTGGTCGGCACGGTGACGTCCACCGCCTCGTCGATGAGCATGCGCTCCTCGTGCTCGGCGGCCAAGACCTCCTGGCGCTCACCAAGGGCCCGGTTGACGGCACCGCGGGCCTGCCCCACACGCTGGCCGGCCTCCTTGCGGGCCGCGGGCGGCAGTGCACCGATCTCCCGGTTGGCCAAGGCCAACGGAGAGCGGTCCCCCGCGTGGTCGAGTCGCACCTGCTTGAGGGCGTCGAGGTCTGGAGCCGCGGCAACCGCAGCGAGCGCGGCGGCGACGGCTTCGGCCACCGCCTCATCGCTCAGCAGCGCAACGCGGACAGGGTCGTAGTCAGAGTTGGGGCCGGACATCTCCTGGCCTTTCAAGGTGGTATGCCGATCAGGGGGACGTGATCTCCCCGGAGCCGCGCAGCCGAGGGGCTAGGCGCCGCAGGCGCAACCCCAGACCGACAGCGGTCCGGGGCTCAGAAATCGCCTGCACATGCGGCACAGACTACCCCGGGGCACCGGTCGGCGCGAACCCAAACACGCGCCCGAGCGCGTCCCCACGCGGCCGGCGACTCAGTCGGAGCCGTAGCTCAGCAGGCACTCCTGGCCCGGCGGGAGATTGGCCGCGGCAACGGCGGCTCGGGCGTTGTGGCGCCCGAGGTTCCACGCGAGCCAGTCGCCCGCACCATGGCTGCCGTCGTTGGGGATGCACTCACCTTGGTCCTTGGTCAGCTCGATCACAGCCGGCGTCGCATCGGCCGAGAGGCTCTGTAGGTACCACCAGTCGATGCGCCCGGTCGTCTCGAAGCGGTCGATGTTGTGCCGGGCGATCCAGGCGTCGGGGTTGACCAGCGCGAGTCCGGCGAGGGCCGCGGCGCCGGTGATGAGCGCAAAACGCGGGAGCCAGGCGCCGCGCAGGCGCAGGCCCGAGACCAACACGGCGAGCAACACCAGCCCGAGCCAGCCCTCGAAGACATCGACGAGCAGTCGCAGGCGCGTGAAGCCGTAGGCCTCCTGATAGAGCGCCATCCGATAGAGCGCCGAGGCGACCACGATGAGCGCGAGCACGTCGAGCAGACCCAGGGAGCCGCGCAGCCACAGCCGATCGGAGCTGGTCGTCACCGGGGCCTTACGGGCGGCCGCCCAGATGACGAGCAGGGTTAGGGCCGTTGCCACCGTGAGTTGCCCGAAGCCCTGGTGCACGTAGTCGGCGTAGGTGAGTCCCGTCGTACGCCGCAGGTAGGCGTGGCCGCCGAAGATCGCCGTGGCCTGAGCGGCCAGAAAGAGCACGAAGACCGCATCGACGAGCAAGACCGGGACCAGCCACTCGTAGCGACGGCTCACCGGCCGCGGCTCGCCGGGCGCAAAGTCGACGCGGGGCGGGTTGAGAGCCAGGTAGCACGCCGCGAGCAGCGAGCCGCCGACGGCGACGAAGACGAAGCCTCGCAGGATCAGTCCCCCGAGGTGCCAGTCGGGCAGCACGAACCGGAGCCACGCCTCAAACAGCGCGTCGGCGGAGGCGAAGAGGAGCACAAACACAAAGAGCGCCGAGGCCGACCACACCAGGGTGCGGATCACGGCAGCCGTGCCATCGCCACCGGTCAGTGCGCGCAAGCTGCCGCCGAGCCACGGGAGCCCGCGCAGGGCCGACAGCGGCCAACTCAACGCACCGACCACGAAGCCGGTGATCGTCCGCCCACGGGTCAAACCGGCCGTCATGACCAGCGCTCCGGTGAGCACACACAGCGAGGTTATCCACGGCGCATCGCGCAGGACGACCGTGCTGGCGAGCACCGCCGCAAGGACAGCGCACACGAGCGTGAAGGGTTCCCGGCGGTGGGGCGAGGCGTAAAAGAGGGTTGCGCCGGCGGCCAGCAACACCAAGAAGAGGGCCAGCCCCGCCGGGCGGAACGGAATCGTCAATCCCGCCAGGAGGCCGACGCCGACGGCGAGGAGCGGCAGATCGCGCCGGGGCGAGACCTGGTGCTGCGGCCAGAAGGCGCCAAAGAGCTCCGGTAGCACCGAGGGTGCGGTCACCTGGCTCGCCACGGGTGGTGGGCTGCTGTGCGGGAGGGCCGCCGAGGCCAGGACCGGGCTCGCGGCCGGCTCGACGGGGAGAAGCACGCGAACTTTGGCGCCGGTGGCGGGTGCCGGGCCGGGGTCGACGAAGG
>JBAQXA010000546.1:0-3928 GCA_049299195.1 Nocardioides sp. | reverse complement strand
CTCCAGGACGACGCGAGCGCCGGGATGCCGCTCGGCCAGCGGCTCGAGATCCTCGAGCCGGCCGAC
This sequence comes from Nocardioides sp., assembly GCA_049299195.1. Lineage (GTDB taxonomy): Bacteria > Actinomycetota > Actinomycetes > Propionibacteriales > Nocardioidaceae > Nocardioides. The sequence goes on along the minus strand of JBAQXA010000546.1, from coordinate 3,862 downwards.
CGTGTGGATCAGCCGCTTCGCGATGCCCTTGGCCGGTGGGTCGACCACGAAGGGTCGCCAGGGCGTCAACACGAGCAGGGAGGCGTCGCAGCGCGAGGCGACCTGCTCGATCTCGGTGTAGGTGCCGACGGCAAGGGTGTCGCCAACTCCGCCTCGGCCGGCTCCGCCGGAGGTGTCGGCGAGCCACTGGATGCGGCGGGCCAAGCGGCCGAGCCCGAAGCCGTAGCCGTTGCCCTTCGCGACCGGGACCAGGCCAGGGGTGCGCGCGGCGACGCTCGTGAGGTGAGCGCGCCAGCGGTTGCCGTCGACGCGCAAGGTGAGGCTCATCCCCGCCTCCGGGTGTATGCCGCGAACGCGGCGTAGAGCGGGCGGTGCAGCGGCAGATCCCACTCGCCGGCGTACTCCCACGCCTCGCCTCCGGTGCCGACCTTGAACTGGATCAGCCCGACGTGGGCGTCACCCGCGTCGAGGGTGTCGGTGATGCCGCGCAGGTCGTAGACCTCCGCGCCCGCCGCGAGCGCGTCGCGGATCATGGCCCACTGGATCGCATTGGAGCCCCGGACCTCGCGCTTGTCGGTCGACGAGGCGCCGTAGGAGTACCACGCGTGCCGGCCGACCCGCGTCGCGAGGGTTGCGGCCACGAGGTCGCCCTCGTGTTCGGCCAGCCACAGGGTGATCCGGCCGGGGTCTTCGGCGACCAACGCGTCATACATCGTGGTGAAGTAGCCGGCGGAGCGTGGGGTGAAGTGGTCGCGCTCGGCGGTGTGGGCATAGAGGGCGTGGAAGTCGGCGAGCTCCTCCCGACCGCCCTGTCGGACCACGACGCCGGACTTCTCCGCCTTCTTGATGTTGCGGCGCCAGAGCTGGTTCATCCCCGCGAGGAGGTCGGCCTCCGAGCGCGGGGCGCCCGCGCCGTCGACGAGCGGGATGACGAAGACATATTGCGGTTGGCCCGCGGCGAAACCGCCCTCGACGGCCTGGGAGCGCCAGCCGAGATCCCGCAGCGAGGAGACGATCCGGGCGCCGCTGGCGGAGCGGTGCATCGGGGCTATCTCGCCGAGTCGGCGGACCGCGGGATCGGCGATGCCGTCCTTGATCTGGGCGGCGCTCCACGTGCGGGTGATGACGGGCGGCCCCATGCGGACGCCAAACGCGCCGCGCTTCTTGAGGTGCGCGGTCATAGGGCCAAGCCACGCGCCGAGGTTTTCGCCCACCTGGTCGGCCTCCCAGTCGAGCACCGGTCCCTCGGGGAGATAGGCCAGCGAGCGCTTGCTGCGCGGCAACCGGCGATAGAGCACGAGGCCGACCCCGGCGAGCTCGCCGTCGGCATACCAACCGAGGGACTCGTGCGCCCACTCGGTCTTGACGCTGGCCCACGCAGGGGTCTGCAGGAAGCTCGCGCGACCGCGCGCCTCGATGAAGGCGAGGTGCTCGGCGGCGCTGATGGGGATGACGACCGGCGCTGAGCTCACCCGTGCAGGCTATCTCCCCGCACGCAGGGGCCCGGTCATCGAGCCTGGCCTCATGGAGCCGGCCCGATCGAGGCGGCCCACACCGCACCCCCGTGCCGGTGTGGACTCGCCTCAGATGGGGTGCTTCTTTCTCAACAGACGCGCCAATGATCGGTTTGGTTGCCGAAATCTCTGGTCGAGAGGTCGAGATTGCGAAAAGCTGCAACCCACAGCACGTATCCGGCCGGGGTGGACGGTCTCCTGTTCAGGGTGATCACAGCACGCCTGGCCGCCAGATCGGTCAGGAGCTCAGGGGTGGCCTCAGGGGTGGCGGAGCCGGGAGGGGGCGACCGCGAGGTCGTCGCGCCCGCTGGGGGGGCCGCCCGAGAGGCCAACGCAACGGTGTGGGCCGAGGCGACCGCGGGCTTCCGGCTGTGGGACGCCGGCGACGAGGCCGGGCTGGATCAGCTCGTGGCCGCGATGACCCCGGTGCTGTGGCATGTGGTGCGGGCCTTCCGCCTCACCACCGAGCAGTCAGAAGACATCATCCAGACGACCTGGCTCGCGCTCGTGCGCAACCGCGCCAAGATCCTCGACCCGGCGGCGGTCGGCGGCTGGCTGACCACCACGGCTCGGCGCGAGGCGTGGCGGGTCGCCAAGGTCGGCACCCGCAGCACGCCGACTGAGGACGACGAGCTCACCTTCCGGCTGCCCAAGCAGCGCTCGGCCGAGCAAACGGTGGTGGCCGACGACGAGGACGCGCGCCTGTGGGCGGCGGTGCGGACCCTCGATGAGCGGTGCCAGATGCTGTTGCGGATCGTGGCCTTCGAACACCGCCCCGACTACAAGCTGATCGCTGCAGATCTCGGTATGCCGGTGGGCAGCGTCGGCCCGACGCGCGGCCGCTGCTTGGACAAACTCAAGACCGCCCTCGCGGCGGCGGCCTTTGTTGAGGAGGTGCCCCATGAGTGATCGCACAGTCGGTCCCGAGGCCGACCTGGAGCGGCTGGCGGCCGCGTTCGAGTCCGCCGACCCTCCGCCGGCCGGGCTGGTCGAGCGGATGCGGGCCGCCGCCCGCTCGGAGGTGAGGCTGGCCGACCTCGATCTCGACTTCGAGTTGCTCACCCTGGTCGAGCGCACCAGTGGGATGGCCGGGGCGCGGGGATCCTCGGCATACACCCTGCGGTTTGCCTATGACGACATCGACGTCTTGGTGCGCGCCTCGGGCAACGGCACCATGCGGCTCGACGGCTGGTTGGTCCCGCCCACGCCGATGATCGTGCGCGTGCTGGCGCTGGACGGGTCGCCGGTGCTGGAGACGGCGGCGGACGCGCTCGGGCGCTTTGAGTTCGCCGAAGTGGAGTCCGGGATGGTGCGGCTGCTGCTGCTCCCCGAGGGCGACGGCGCCCCGCTGGCCTCGCCCGCGTTCGAGATCTGACCGCGTGCCAGACTCGGCGCCATGACGCCACCGCCTGCCCTCGGATCGCCTGCCAAGGGGTCGCCTGCCATCGGGTCGCTTGCCATCGGCGCCCACGTCGACCAGACCGACCCGATCGCTGAGGCCCAGGCACGCGGCGCCTCGCTCGTGCAGTTCTTCCTCGGCAATCCGCAGGGCTACAAAGGCCCCTCGGTTGCGTATGCCGGCGGCGCGGAGGGCCTGCGCGACGACGCGGCCGCGGCGGGGGTCGACCTCTATGTGCACGCCCCCTACCTGATCAACGTTGCCACCACTAACAACCGGATCCGGATCCCGAGCCGCAAGCTGCTGCAACAACACATCGACGGCGCGGCGGCGATCGGCGCGAAGGGGCTGATCGTGCACGGCGGCCACGTCGGGGACGACGACGACCCGGCGGTGGGCTTCGACAACTGGCGCAAGGCGATCGCGGCCACTGATCTGAAGGTGCCGCTGCTGCTGGAGAACACCGCCGGTGGCGAGAACGCGATGGCGCGCTACCTCGACCGGATCGCGCGCACGTGGGACGCGATCCAAGCCGCTCCTGGGGCGGAACAGGTCGGCTTCTGTCTCGATACGTGCCATGCGCACGCGGGCGGCATACCGCTGGAGTCGGTGGTCGAGCAGATCCGCGCGGTCACCGGCCGAATCGACCTCGTCCACTGCAACGACTCGCGCGATGCCTTCGACTCCGGCGCCGACCGGCACGCCAACTTCGGCGCGGGCACCATCGACCCCGACCTACTCGCCGCGGTCGTGCGCGATGCCGGGGCGCCGGTGATCTGCGAGACCCCCGGCGACGCCGACGCCCACCTCGCCGACTTCGCCTGGCTCCGCGCGCGCCTCTAGCCCGTCTCCCGCGGGCTTGGTGCGTCTCCCGCGCCCTTTGAGCGTCTGCCGCGGGCGTGGTGCGTCTGCCGCGGTGTTGGAACCACTTTCCCCGCGTTGGGTCGTG
>JBAQXA010000545.1:0-4877 GCA_049299195.1 Nocardioides sp. | reverse complement strand
TGACGATGACCGTGCAGCAAGGCCTGGCCTCGCCGCAGCAGCTAGCCGAGGCGTCCTTGGCGATCCGGCGCGACAAGCGACGCAACCTCATTCACGCCGTGGTCTTCGACCTGGCTGGGGGAGTGCGCTCGCTGAGTGAGGCCGAGTTCGCCAAGGAGTGTCGAGCGCGCGGGCTGCCCGAGCCCAGCAGGCAGGTCAAGCGAAGCGGCCGCGATGGCAACTACTACCTTGACGCCTACTGGGAGGACTGGGGAGTCGCGGTGGAGATCGACGGGATCCACCATGCGTGGGCCGAAAACATCGTCTCCGATGCGCTGCGCCAAAATACGATCACGCTGCAGGACACGCTGGTGCTCAGGTTGCCCCTCATGGGCCTGCGCGCCGCGCCCGACGCGTTCTTCGCGCAGATCGAACAGGCCCTCCGGGCTCGCGGATGGGATCCTTCCGTGAGACGTGCGCACAATCGAGCGCTATAGCGCTCGATTTGTCGCACGTCCCGCAGGTACGCCGCGTTTCCGGCGGGGACGCCGCGCTTTCCGGCGAGTGCGCCGCGTTTTGGGTGGCCCCTGGGCCCGCTGATAACCTCTCCTGGTTGCCCAACTATGGGTGACGAGTGCCGTGAAACGGCCGCGGATTCAGAGTGCCCGGGTGAACAGGCCCCGGCGCGCCGCGCAACGAGACCAACAGAACCAGGAGTGCCCATGTCAATCGGAACTGACGCGGAGACCAAGAAGCGGATCATCGCCGAATACGCCACGACTGAGGGCGACACCGGCTCTCCCGAGGTGCAGGTGGCCCTGTTGAGCCACCGGATCAGCCACCTCACCGATCACCTCAAGCAGCACAAGCACGACCACCACACCCGCCGCGGCCTGTTGCTGCTGGTCGGACAGCGTCGTCGTCTGCTCAACTACCTGCAGAAGGTCGACATCGAGCGTTACCGCTCGCTTGTCGAACGTCTCGGCCTGCGTCGCTGATCTAGCGGCCGGGTTGAATGGAGCGGCCACCCTGCGGTGGCCGCTCTCGTCATATCTCCACAACTACATAATCTGAAAAGAAAACCAGGAGCCGACGCCCGCACGGCCCGGTCCTCGGTAGTGATCTTCGGAGTCTGCGCCACTGGTGTTGCCTCCGCGGGTCTCGATCGAAGACCGGCCCAATTCTGTTCGGCGCTGGCTCCATGAACGAGTAAGGAGCCCCCTTATATGAACGAGGGACCCGTTATTTCCGCCGTCGAGACCGTCATTGACAACGGCCGCTTCGGCACCCGCACCGTCAAGTTCGAGACCGGCCTGCTGGCCCGTCAGGCCGCCGGTTCGGTGACCGCCTACCTTGACGACGACACGATGCTGCTGTCGGCGACGACCGCCAGCAAGCACCCCAAGGACCAGTTCGACTTCTTCCCGCTGACCGTCGATGTCGAGGAGCGGATGTACGCCGTGGGTCGCATCCCCGGCAGCTTCTTCCGCCGTGAGGGCCGCGCCAGCGAGGACGCGATCTTGACGTGCCGGCTGATCGACCGCCCGCTGCGCCCGACCTTCGTCAAGGGCCTGCGCAACGAGGTCCAGGTCGTCATCACCGTGCTCGCGCTCGATCCCGACACGCCCTACGACGTGCTCGCGATCAACGCCGCGTCGATGTCCACCCAGCTCTCCGGCCTGCCGTTCTCCGGCCCGGTCGGTGGCGTGCGCGTGGCGCTCATCGAGGGCCAGTGGGTGGGCTTCCCGACCCACAGCCAGCTCGAGAATGCCGTCTTCGACATGGTGATCGCCGGTCGCGTGACCGATGAGGGCGAGGTCGCGATCATGATGGTCGAGGCCGAGTCCACCGAGTCGACGTGGGAGCTCGTGCAGAGCGGCACGCAGGCACCGACCGAAGAGGTCGTCGCCGGCGGCATGGAGGCCGCAAAGGTCTTCATCAAGCAGCTCTGCGAGGCCCAGTCCGAGCTCGCGGCCGCCGCCGCAAAGCCGGTCCAGGAGTTCCCGGTCTTCCTCGAGTACCAGCCCGATGTGTATGCCGCGGTCGAAGGCGCCGTGAAGGCCGACACCGCCGCTGCGCTGACGATCGCCGGCAAGCAGGAGCGCCAGGAGCGCCTCGACGCGATCGGTGCGTCGCTGGTCGATTCGATCGGCGCCGACTTCGCCGGCCGCGAGAAGGAGATCGGCGCGGCGTTCCGCTCGCTGAACAAGACTCTCGTCCGCGAGCGCGTGCTGCGCGATCAGGTCCGCATCGACGGACGCGGCCTGGCCGACATCCGTCCGCTGCACGCCGAGGTCGGCGTGATTCCGCGGGTGCACGGCTCGGCGCTGTTCGAGCGCGGTGAGACCCAGATCCTGGGCGTCACCACCCTCAACATGCTGACCATGGAGCAGAAGCTCGACACGCTCTCCCCGGAGACCACCCGGCGCTACATGCACAACTACGTGTTCCCGCCGTTCTCCACCGGCGAGACCGGCCGAGTCGGCGCCCCCAAGCGCCGCGAGATCGGCCACGGCGCGCTCGCCGGGCGGGCGCTCATGCCGGTGCTTCCGACGCGTGAGGAGTTCCCCTACGCGATCCGTCAGGTCTCCGAGGCCATGGGCTCCAACGGCTCCACCTCGAGGGGCTCGGTCTGCGCCTCGACGCTGTCGCTGCTCCAGGCCGGCGTGCCGCTCAAGGCGCCCGTTGCCGGCATCGCGATGGGTCTCATCTCCGGTGAGGTCGACGGCAAGACGCAATACGTCGCGCTGACCGACATCCTCGGCGCCGAAGACGCCTTCGGCGACATGGACTTCAAGGTCGCCGGCACGCGCAACTTCGTGACCGCGCTGCAGCTCGACACCAAGCTCGACGGCATCCCGGCCGAGGTGCTCGCCAAGGCGCTCACCCAGGCCAAGGACGCGCGGATGGCGATCCTCGACGTGATGGGTGAGGCGATCGACACTCCCGAGGAGATGTCGGTGCACGCACCGCGGATCATCACCGTCAAGATCCCCGTCGACAAGATCGGCGAGGTCATCGGGCCCAAGGGCAAGGTCATCAACCAGATCCAAGACGACACCGGCGCGCAACTGTCGATCGAGGACGACGGCACCATCTACATCGGTGCGACCAACGGCGAGGCCGCCGAGGCCGCCAAGCAGGCCGTCAACGCGATCGCCAACCCGACGATGCCGGAGATCGGCGAGCGCTACCTCGGCACCGTCGTGAAGACCACCAACTTCGGTGCGTTCGTCTCGCTGCTGCCGGGCAAGGACGGGCTGCTGCACATCAGCAAGCTGCGTGCCCTCGCCGGTGGCAAGCGCGTCGAAGCCGTCGAGGATGTCCTCTCAGTCGGTCAGAAGGTCCAGGTTCAGATCGCCGAGATCGACGATCGCGGCAAGCTTTCGCTGGTCCCGGTCGTCGATGAGGCTGACGGCGCCGCCGGCGAAGGCGAGAGCTCCGAGGAGTGAGCGCCAAGGAGGCGACCCGCACCCTGCACAAGGAGCGGGACGCGTCCGGACAGGTGACCTCGAGGGTGCGTCGTACGACGTTGCCCTCGGGGTTGCGTGTCATTACCGAGCAAATGGCCGGGGTGCGCTCGGCCAGCATCGGCGTGTGGGTCGGGGTCGGGTCTCGCGATGAGACCCCGACCCTGCACGGCTGCTCACACTTCCTCGAACACCTGCTGTTCAAGGGCACCAACGAGCGCTCCGCGCTGGACATCTCCGTTGCGCTCGACGCAATCGGGGGTGAGTTCAACGCCTTCACGGCCAAGGAATACACCTGCTTCCACGCCCGGGTGCTCGACCTCGACCTGCCGGTCGTGATCGATGTTTTGGGCGACATGATCACCGACTCGCTGATCACGCCCGAAGACGTGGAGGCCGAGCGCGAGGTGATCCTCGACGAGATCGCCATGCATGACGACGACCCCGAAGACGTCGTGCACAACCTCTTCGCCCAGCAGGCCTGGGGGGAGTCGCCGATCGGCCGCACGATCGCCGGCACGGAGGAGTCCATCGGGGCCCTCACACGGGGTCAGATCGATCGCTTCTACAAGCGGCACTACCGCCCGGAGAAGATGGTGGTCGCGGTCGCCGGCAACATCCGCCATGCCGAGGTCGTACGCCGCGTCCGCCGGGCGTTCGCCCGGCAGGACTTCCTCGCCGGTGCGGCCGATCCGGTGCCCGCGCGCAGTGGCGTGATGCGCAAGGTCAGGTCGGGGCGCACCGAGGCACATCGGCCCCTCGAACAGGTCAACTTGGTCTTGGGGGTCAACGGGCTGCGCCGCTCCGACGAGCGCCGGTTTGCCCTCGGCGTCCTCAACACCGCGCTGGGTGGCGGCACCTCCTCGCGGCTCTTCCAAGAGGTGCGCGAGAAGCGCGGACTGGGCTACTCGGTTTACTCGTTCGCGATGCACTACGCCGATGCCGGCCTCGTGGGCGTGGCCGCCGGGTGTCTGCCGGCCAAGGTCGAGCCGATGCTCGAGGTGGTGCGCGCCGAGCTCGCGAAGGTCGCCGCGGGTGGCTTGACCGCCGATGAGTTGGCTCGCGGTAAGGGCCAACTGCGGGGCGGGCTGGTGCTGGGCCTGGAGGACTCCGGTTCGCGGATGTCGCGCCTGGGGAAGGCCGAGCTGATGCACGACGAACTGCTCTCGCCCGATGAGGTGCTGCAGCGCATCGAGACCGTCACTCTCGATGAGGTAGCGGAGCTGGCCGCCGAGCTCTTCGGCCAGCCCGAACTCCTTGCGGTCGTGGGCCCAACCTCCTAGCTGGCCGCTCGGACCTGCTGCGCCAGACACTCCTCGGACGGGTCAGCGGCTCGGGTGGCTGCCGCCGCACGCTCAGGTCAGCCGACCGAAGCAGGCCAGCAGGTGCCACACCTTCTTGACCTGCTGCGCGTCCCACACCCCGGAC
>JBAQXA010000544.1:0-2344 GCA_049299195.1 Nocardioides sp. | reverse complement strand
CGGTTACGCCAAGAATGATTGCCAATGCAATGAACGAGACGATCAAGGCGTACTCAGTGGCCGTTGCTCCACGCTCATCGCGTAGACATTCTTTGACGTCAGTCTCGGTATTCGGCATTCTTCTCTCCGTCTAGTCTGTGCGGAACTGTCAAGGCGCCGGCGACCTGGCTGAGAGCCAGGCCCCCGGCGCCTCTCGTTTCTGACGAGGCTCAGCCGGCGGTGTTCCAGCCGCCGACGGTGGCAGCGATTTCCTCGAAGAAGGTGTTGAGGTTTTCACCGAAGAGCCCGACGCCGATGATGATGGCGAAGGCGATCAGGGCAACGAGCAGTGCGTACTCGGTTGCGGTCGCACCGCGCTCTTCGCGGTTCTTCAGCATGATGGCGAGGTGCATGAGCTTGTCGAACATTGTGTGACCCTCCGAAGGTCTAGGTGGTTGTCGTTTCTGTCGTGCTTTTGCGAGGCGCAATCAGCCCAACACCGAGTATTCTGCCGACCCCGGAGCGGTTGTGGAATCGGTCGATCGGACCGACCAGTCGTCCGTTCGGAGGATCTTGCGGGGCGTGGAGGCTACTCGCGACCCGGTAGGAGACCCATCTGCACAGCCTTCATCACTGCTTGGGCCCGGTTGGCGGCGCCTAGCTTCTCGTAGATGCGGGAGATGTGCGTCTTCGACGTGGATTCGGAGATGAAGAGTTGCCTCGAGATCTGGGCGACACCCAAGCCTTCAGCCAGCAACACGAGAATCTCGCTCTCGCGCTCAGTCAGCCGAGGTCCGGAAGGCTGCATCCGACGCTGCATGGCGCCGGCCAGGTCTTTGGCGGTGAAGGATCGCGGTGAAACCGCCGCATGCCGAGCGGCAGACACGACATCGTCGGCGGGCGCATCCTTGCTAACCAGGGCCGACGCGCCCGCGTCCAGGGCTGAGAACAGGGTCTCGTCGCCGGCATACATGGTGAGCACGACGATCCCGAGCTCGGCACTGCGCTGGCGCAACTCCCGGGCCAGATCCAGACCGGTTCCGTCGGGCAGGCGGACGTCCGTTACGAGAACCTCGGGTAGCCCGGCGGCGAGACTGGCTCGTGCCTCGGAGAGACTTCCCGCCTCGGCAACGACTTGGAAATCGCCGGTGCGTTCGAAGGCTCGGCGCAGTCCCTGCCGGATCAGTTCGTGATCGTCGACAAGCATGATGCGAATCATGTGAGGGGCTCTTCCTGGCTGGGTTCTGTCTGGTCAGGACACTGGACGAGCAAGGCAGTGCCGCCCTCTTCCGAGGCTTGGAGGCGCAGGGACGCGTTGATTCGGGCTGCTCGCTCACGCATGGTGTGTAAACCGTAGTGCCCGGGGCGCACTTGGGGAACCTCCCCCGACTGTCCGTCATCCCGGATTGTGAGCCGGAAATTCGACCCATCGCTGCTGAACTCCAGCCAGACATTCTCCGCACCGACGGCGTGTTTGCGCACATTGGCCATGGCTTCCTGGGCTATCCACAGGATCTCCGCTTGCGTTCGGGGGGCTAGCGGGGAGCCAGTCTCTTCGACCCGGAGATGTGGGAGGAGATCACTCCTCTCGGCAGCACCCTCGACATATGCCATCAAGGTCTGACCAAGAGTTCGACCGTCGCTGGGGGCTGAGCGGAGGTCGAAGATCGAGTGTCTGAGTTCGCTCACGACTCGGCTCACTTCGGCGCGGAGAAGTGCCGCGCTCGTTTGGACCTGCGGGTCGGTGCTGGAGGCCGCCAGGTCATCAATGACATAGCCGAGAGACGCCACATCTTGAGCTACCCCGTCATGAATGTCGCGTGCGAGACGCTGGCGCTCCTCTGCGGTGGCAATCGCCCGAACATCGTCGAAGAGGAGCGCGGTGTCGAGGGGAATGCTGTGCACGCTTAGCGCCTGTTCGATGGCCTCTTCCATCTGGCCCTCGGTGTCAGGCTCAGCCTCGGCCAAGAGAACCCCTACGCGATGGTCACCCACAGTGATGGGGAATCGGCGGAGGCCGGACCGGATGCCGGGATCGGTGTGCACCGACTCCGCTGCCGCGAAGTCAGCAGGCGTTGGGAGGACCGAGGGCTCGTTGCTGGCCAGATGTATGAGCTCACCGCCGGGGCTCTCTGTGAAAATCATGGCCCTCCGGGCCGTTCCGCTCACCATGACATCTCGCAGGAGTGCCGCGCCGGAACTCTCACTGTCCAGCCCGCTCGTGAGCTCTTGGGACAGTTGGCGGAGTTGGGTCATCAGCCGATGAGCCGCCAGATAGGGTGCCTGTTCCTCTTCCAGCTTCCGCAGGGAGCGAGACAGCACGGCTGCGATGAGTCCGGCGCCGAAGCCGACGATGACCCAGGGC
>JBAQXA010000543.1:0-2731 GCA_049299195.1 Nocardioides sp. | reverse complement strand
CCCAGAGCCGGGGCTCGATCACAAAGAGTGGTGCCACGCCGTGCGCGTGCCGGGCGGCCTCGGCCCCGGCGGCCAGCAGCGCGGGATGGTCACGCAGGCGAAGGTCGCGCCGCAGCCAGCAGAGGGTCGGGCCCGGGGGCTCAGGGGATGGTTCGGGGCACGACACGGGACCAACCGTAGGCAACAATGGCCCGGTGAGCGATCTGATCGACACCACCGAGATGTATCTGCGGACCATCTACGAGCTGGTCGAGGAAGGCATCGTTCCCCTGCGCGCCCGGATCGCCGAACGCTTGCACCAGAGCGGCCCGACCGTGTCGCAGACGGTGGCCCGCATGGAGCGCGACGGCTTGTTGACCGTCGAGGGCGACCGCCACCTCGAGTTCACCGATGAGGGGCTGCGGCTCGCGACGCGCGTGATGCGCAAGCACCGGCTGGCCGAGAGGCTGCTGGTCGACGTCATCGGGCTGGACTGGGAGCTCGTGCACGCGGAGGCCTGCCGCTGGGAGCACGTGATCTCCGAAAACGTCGAGCGTCGCCTCTTGGAGCTGCTGGACAACCCCACCGAGTCGCCCTACGGCAATCCGATCCCGGGTCTGGAGGAGCTGGGTCGGGCCAGTGGCGAGGAGTTCATGGACGGGGTCTCCTCCCTGGCCGATGTCGTGGAGGCGGCGGGCGGCGAAGACGTGCGTGTGCGCGTGCGCCGGATCTCCGAGGAGATCCAAAAGGACGAAGCGTTGATGGTCACCCTGCGGCGTGTGGGGGCCGGGCCGGACAAGTCGGTCGTCGCCCGCGCAACCGCCGATGGCGTGCTGCTGGCCTCCGGCGGCGAGGCCGCCGAGATCGACCTCGGGGCCGCCGACGGCATCTTCGTCCGGCGCCTCTGAGACCGTCGTGCCGATGGAGTCGACGCGAGGCGCGAGTGGCGCCGAGCTGGGACGGTCGAGCGAAATCACGGCCGCGGTCGACCTCATCGGCGGCCGAGCACTCGTCGTGCTGACCGGTGCCGGGCTCAGCACCGCGTCCGGCATCCCGGACTATCGCGGACCGGGGTCGGTGGCGCGCTCCCCGATGACCTATCAGGAGTTCTGCTCCGGCCCGGAGGCGCAGCGGCGATATTGGGCGCGCAGCTATCTGGGCTGGGGGCTCATGGGCGGGGCGGTGCCCAATACCGGACATCGCGCGCTCGCCGAGATCGACCCGGTGTTGCTGATCACCCAAAACGTCGATGGGCTGCACGAAGCGGCCGGGTCGCGCCGGCTTGTGGCCCTGCATGGCCGCATCGCCGAGGTGGTGTGCCTGGGCTGCCAGCGGGTCTCACCGCGCGCCGAGATGCAGCAGGTCTTGCTCGCGGCGAATCCCGGCTTTGCCGAGGCGCATCGTGGCGCCGGGGCGTTGCCCGACGGCGATGCCGCGTTGGAGGCAACGGCCGACTTCGTGGTGCCGCCGTGCCCGCAATGCGGTGGGGTGGTCAAGCCCCACGTGGTCTTCTTCGGCGAAAACGTCCCCGCCGAGCGGGTGGCGCGCAGCTACGCCGCGGTGGAGGAGTTGCGCACCCTCGACGGCGTCTTGTTGGTGGTCGGCTCATCCCTCACCGTGATGAGTGGCCTGCGCTTTGTGAAGCGGGCGGCTGCGGTCGGCGTACCCGTGGTCATCGTCAACCGGGGGGCGACGCGCGGCGATGAGCTGGCAGAGGTCACGGCCGAGGTGGACTGCTCGGAGTTCCTGCTCGCGCTCCAGGACGCTCGGGCCGCGTCACGTCATCGGGCGTAGCGCGCCTGGGCTCGGGCGCGTGCCTTGGTCGCCTCCACCTCGCGTTTCTTCGGCGGCGCGGTCGTCACGAGGTCGTCCAGCAGGTGCCGGGTGGAGTGGGCGATCTCGGCGACCGCGCGGTCGAACGCCGCCTGGTTGGCCTGCGAGGGGCGGGTGGCGCCGCTGATCTTGCGGACGAACTGCAGCGCGGCCTCGTGCACCTCGTCCCGAGTCGCGGGCGGCTCGAAGTTGTTGAGCGGGCGGATATTGCGGCACATGCCGCGAGACTACGCCTCCCGCCGTCAGCGAAGGAGCCTCGCGCCGGGTGAGACCATGGGCGCCATGAGCGCTCCACGCAACGCCGATCGTGACTTCGACGTGGTCCTGTTCGGCGCGACCGGGTTCACCGGGGGACTCACCGCCGAATACCTCGCTCGGCATGCGCCGGCGGGCCTGCGCTGGGCGATCGCCGGGCGCAACGAGACCAAGCTCAAGCGCACCCGCGAGCATCTGGCGACCATCGACCCCGCCCTCGGCTCCCTCGAACTGCTCGAAGCGGACTCCGAGCGAGCCGTCACGCTGGGCGATGTCGCCCGACGAGCGCGGGTGGTGGCGAGCACGGTGGGGCCGTTTATCAACTACGGCGAGCCGCTGGTGGCTGCCTGCGCGGAGGCCGGCACCGACTACTGCGACATCACCGGCGAGCCTGAGTTCGTCGACCGGATGTACCTGGCCCATCACGCGATCGCGGCCGACTCCGGCGCGAGGCTCGTGCACTGCTGCGGCTTCGATTCGATCCCGCACGACCTGGGGGCGCGCTTCGCGGTGCGCGCGTTGACGGGGTCGCGCGGGGACGGGTCTCCGGACGAGGGCACCGACCCGGGCTACCCGATCACCCTGCGGGGAGTGGTGCGGTCAGCGGGCACGTTCTCCGGCGGCACCCTGCACTCCGCGCTGCATGCCTTCCCGCGGGCGCGAC
>JBAQXA010000542.1:0-25986 GCA_049299195.1 Nocardioides sp. | reverse complement strand
ACCCGCGGCCGCCGCGCCGAGCGCCTCGTCGAGCGCCGCCGCGGTCGCTGCCTCACGGGGTACGCCGATGACGAGTTGCCGCTCGGTGGCCGAGACCAAGCTGTCGGTGATCCCGGGTGCGGCCACGACCACGACCCCGGGGAGGATCAGCTGAGCCGGCGCCTGCTCACCAGGCTGGTCGGAGACCACCCAGACATCGATGACCGACCCCACCCCCACACCGGGCGGAACCTGCGCGGAGGCCACCGACAGCGGGACCTCGGTGACACCGGTGTCCACCGACGCCGCGAAGGCTGCCCGGGGGAGCAACTCCCCGGCCCCGACCGCCCGCACCATCCGCGAGCCGCTGGGCACCGACTCCCCGGCCGGGAGATAGCGGGCCAGGTCGTCGCTGTCGGAGAAGCGCACCTGGCGCGTGGTCAGGTCGTCGGCATCGATCGGATCGCCGGCCTGCAGGTCGACCGCGAGCGCCCACACCGCCGTGGTCTCTTCGGCGCTGCTCAGCAGGCGCGCACCCCCGACGACAGAGAGCGCCACCAACAGCACGCCGACCCACAGGCGCGGATCGCGCCATCCGGGTGGGCGGCTACGCAAGGCCGGCACCGCTCCGGGCGCGGAGCCAGGCGCTGAACCAGCCATTGATCCGGCTAACGATCCGGGCAGTGGTCCGGCCGCCTGGTCCGAGGCGGCGCCGCGGGCGCTCTTCATGCCCACATGATGCAAGGATTTACCTACGGTGGCACCCAGTTCTCCACAGGCTGTGCCAGCGACTGGTCGATTCGATGGTTTTCCACAGGCAATCGCAGCGGGTGCCCGGCCAGCCTTTCGGGGTGGCACGATTGTCCTCATGGCCGTGACTCCCCGCTTCTACACCGTGACCGAGATCGCGGAGATCTTGCAGACCAAGGTCAACCATGTGCACGCGATGCTGCGGCGCGGAGAGATTCGCGGCATCCAGATCGGCAACCGCGGTCAGTGGCGCATCGAACGCACCGAGTTGGATCGCTACATCGACAGCCGCTACAAGGTGGCCGACGCCGAGCGGGCCGCCCAGCAGGCCCAAGCCGCCGAGGCGGAGACCGAAGCAGAGACCGAAGCGGAGACCGAAGCAGAGTCGGAGCCGGTCACCGGCCCAGAGGACGGCGCGTGATCGGTCAGCCGATCTCCGAGGACAGCACGATCGGCACCGCTCGCGTCGACCCGTTGCGCTGCACCGTCAGCTCGACGCGCTCCCCCTCGGTGTGAGTGCGGATCGCAACGATCAGTTCGATTCCGCCCGTGACCACCTTGCCGTCGATCGCCGTCACCAGATCTCCGGCGCGCAGGCCGGCTGCCTCCGCCGGTGAGCCCGCGATGATCTCCGAAATCAGGGCGCCCGGATCATGGCCGCTGTCGGTGTCGACCTTGGCGCCAATCACGGGGTAGCGCGCTTCCCCGGTCGCCAGGATCTGCTCGGCTGTGGTGCGAACCTGCTCGACCGGGATCGCGAATCCCACGCCGATGTTGCCGGCCTCACCCTGCGCGACGCCCGTGGTCGCGATGGCGGAGTTGACGCCGACGACCTGTCCGCGCAGGTTGACCAACGGCCCCCCGGAGTTGCCGGGGTTGATCGCCGCGTCGGTTTGCACCGCATTGATGTAGGACGCGTCGTCGACCGACGATCCGGTGGTCACCGGTCGATCCAGGGCGCTGACGATCCCGGCCGTGACCGTGGCGTTGAGGCCCAGCGGCGAGCCGATGGCAACGACCCCATCGCCGATCTGCAGCTCCTGGGAGGCGCCGAGCGAAGCCGGCGTCAGGCCTTCGGCACCACTGACTTCGAGAACTGCCAGGTCATAAACCGGGCTGCGGCCCACGATCTCGGCACGGAAGGTCTTGCCCTGTTGGGTGATGACCGAAATCTCCCCGTTGTCGGCGGCCTCGGCCACGACATGGTTGTTGGTGACGATGTGTCCCTGGTCGTCGAGCACAAAACCCGAACCGGTCGACCCCTGCCCGTCGCCGCCGAACTCGGCGCGCACCTGCACGGTCGACGGCAGCAGGCGCTGCGCGACGGCGGCGATCGAGCGGTTGTCGGTCTCCAGCGGAGCCGGCACAGCGGGCAACGATCCCGTCGGCGTCGACGGCCGAGCCGCCACACCTCGATCGGGGAGCAACCTGTCGGTGGCGAAGGTGCCGATTGCGCCGCCGAGCGTGCCGAAGATCAGGGCACAGATCACGATCGCCGGCCACACCCACCCGGGCAACACCCCCCGAGCCGCGGGAGCCGCCTGCGGGACCGGACTGGGCGGGAAGAACGCCGCCATCGGTGAGGTGTCGGCCGGTGGCTCGTGATCCCCGCGCTGCGCGGGAGCGTCCTGACCGAGGTGCGCGGCCGGAAGGAGCGGCTGCGTCTCCTCGGTGTCGGCATACGTCGGCGAGACCCGCACTTCGGTCGGCGTCGCCTGGCGATCTGGCTCGGACCACTCGGCCGGACCCGGCGCCGGTGCAGAGTTCGGCGCCGGCCAGTCAAAGGTGCGTGGCTCGGCGGGGGCGCCGTCGGTGGGCTCACGGACGGGTTGACTCTCAGGCTGGTCGCCAGGTGCCACCGGATCGGTGGCTGAGTGATCGCTCACCCGGCTATTTCAGCGTATGCCGCTGGGTTCTGGCGAAGTGGTGCCCGGCGCGGACATCCTGCCAACTCCCCCCGACCGCGGGCAGCACCTCTCCGGAGCCGTCGGTGCGGGCCCCGTCACCGGCGTTCACCGGCGCGACTCCGCCACCATCACTTGGGCTCGACGTCGACGGGCCGTGGGCCGGCTGGGTGATCTCGGTGACGGGAGGCGGCACGTCAACCAACCCCGACCACGGCACCACGAGCACAGCCGCACCCAGGATCATCGCGCCGACCGCACCGGAGCCCACGAGCAGCCACGGGATCGGCCCTCGTGCGGGGGCCTCCCCGTCCGACCAGTCGGGAGCGAGACCCACGATGTCTTGGGCGAGCACGCCCTTGAGGGTCGCGGGGGCCTGCGTGGTCTGGCCGAGCATGGCCAGTTGCTGCTTGAGCAGCGCCTCGCGCTCGACCTGGTCGCGGCACATCGGACAGCCATGCACGTGCGCCCAGGCGCGCTCGGACTCCGCCGACCCCAATTGGCCGTCGAGAAGAGCGCTGACCCGAGGGCCGAGGTGACCGATCATGCCCGGCGGGGACCACCAACCTGGAGGTGTCCGGGCAACGGTGCGCGATGGGCCAGTGAGCGGCGCAGCATCGCGCGGCCACGGTGGATGCGGGACCTCACGGTGCCTAGTTTGGCACCAAGGATGTCGGCAATCTCTTCATAGCTCAGCCCCTCGACGTCGCAGAGCACAACTGCGGCGCGGAAGTCCGGCGGCAACGCGGCCAGCGCGAGCTCGATGTCGTCATCGAAGGTGCGGTCGGCCAGCGCCTCGTGGGGCGCCCGCTCCCGACCGGGCAAGACGGCCGCGCGCGCATCGGAGAGGGCGTCGAAGCGGATCCGCTGCCGACGGCGCGCCTGGTCGAGGAACAAGTTCGTGGTGATCCGGTGAGTCCAGCCTTCAAACGACCCCGGGACGAAGCTGTCGAGGGATCGGAAGACCCGGACGAACACCTCTTGGGTGAGATCCTCGGCGTCGTGGCGGTTGCCGGTGAGGCGGTAGGCGAGCCGGTAGACCCGGTCTGAGTGCTGCGCAACGATTTCGTGCCAGGACCCCAGGACCGCGGTCTGCTCGGTCTGTCCTGAATCGATGGTGCTGCCGGTGATGGTCACCGTCTCCTCCTGTGTCGGCTTGGCCGACCTGCTGGTATGGACTCATCACGCTAGGAGTCCTGCCTGAGAGGACGCTGTGAGCGGACTCAAGGTTCCCCATGGGCAGCCACCTCCTCAGGACGCCTCCACAGTCGGGCGCGGAGTGACGGCCTCGAGCGATCCTGGGCGATATGGTCGGCAGATGCCGACAGATCACCCGCTCAGGTCGACCGCCGAACCCGCCACAGCCGGTGAGACGCGCCCGCCGCGACCCGCGAGTTGGCACTTCGCCGAGGCCTTCGTCTCCGAGCCCCTCGAAGTCGCCGCGGCCCGCAGCCGCGCCGAGGAGGTGGGGGTCACGCCGATCAGTCAGGGCGGGGGCGCCACGTTGCGCTTCCTCGCGGCAGCGATTGAGGCCCGCGCCGTCGTCGAGATCGGCACCGGCACCGGCGTCTCCGGCCTCTGGTTGCTCGCCGGCATGCGCTCCGATGGCGTCCTCACGAGCGTGGACATCGAGGCTGAGCACCAGCGCCTGGCCCGGCTGGGCTTCACCGAGGCCGGCTATGCCCATCAGCGCTACCGCACGATCGCCGGGTCGGCCCTGGAGGTCGTGCCCCGGCTCACCGACGGCCACTACGACCTGGTCTTCTGCGACGGCGACAAGACGGAGTACCCCGCCTATCTGGCCGAGGCGTTGCGCCTGCTCCGGCCCGGTGGCCTGGTGGTCTTTGACAATGCGCTGTGGCACGACCGGGTGGCCGACCCCGCACAACGAGATGCCGAGACCAACGCGATCCGCGAAGTCGGGCGGGAGATCGCCGAGCGGGACTCGCTGGTGCCCGTGCTGTTGCCGGTCGGCGATGGCCTGTTGGTGGCCAAGAAGGAATGGGCTCCCGAGAGCTAGCCGGAGAGCCCGGCGAGCGGGCCGGGTGCCGACTGGGTCGGGCAGAGCCACTCCAACAGCAGGCGCGCACCGAAGCCGGTCGGGCCCCTGGTGAGTTCGTGGCGGTCCTCCGCTGCCTCAGCCGCCGACGACATGTCGATGTGGGCCCACGGCGCGGTGCCGGTGAACTTCTTCAAGAACAGTGCGGCCATGATCGCTCCCGGTCCGCCGGGGGCGTTGTCCGCGTCGGCGATCGGTGAGGCGAGCTTGTCCTCGTAGTCGGCGAAGAGCGGCATCCGCCACATGGCCTCCCCCGAGCGGGATGCCGCCGTCAACAGCCCGGCCGCCAGTGCGTCGTCGGTGGCGAAGAAGCCCCCGGTGCGGTGGCCGAGGGCGATGCGCATCGCTCCGGTGAGGGTGGCGATGTCGAGGACCACGGCGGGCTTCAATTCCGCCGCGGCATAGGCCAGCGCATCGGCGAGCACCAAGCGGCCCTCCGCGTCGGTGTTGGTCACCTCGGTAGTGCGTCCGCCGAAGTGGGTGATCACGTCGCCGGGGCGCAGGGCGTCGCCGGAGATGGCGTTCTCGGCGACGGCGAGCAGTCCGGTCACCGGCACCGGACACTCAAGGGCTTGCAACGACGCCAACACCGAAAGCACCACACCGGCGCCGGTCATGTCGCGCTTCATCGTGATCATGTTGTCGGCCGGCTTGATCGACAACCCGCCACTGTCGAAGGTGATCCCCTTGCCGATCAACACGACGCGAGGTGTGCGTCGCGTGGCCTTGGGGGGCGCGTAGTCGAGGCGGATGAGCCGCGGCGGAGCCGCTGCGGCCTGTCCGACAGCCACCAGACCACCGAAGCCGTCGCGGGCAAGTTCGGTCTCGTCCCAAACCTGGGCCGTCAAGCCGGTCTCGGCGGCGACCTCTCCGGCGTAGTCCGCCAGCCAGGCGGGGGGCTTGACCGCTCCCGGAAGGCTTGCCAACCGCCGAGCCCGCCAGCTCGCTCGCGCTCGTGTGACCGCGCCGTCGAGCAGGCCAGCTGGCCACTCCGTGCCGCACAGAACAACCTCCGCCACCGGTCGATCGGTCGCGCGGAGTTGGCCGATCCGCAGGGCGAACGACCCCAGCGTCATACCGGCGACGAAGTCGATCAGCGCAGAGTCGTCGCCGAGGGCCGGGACCGAGGTGATGAGCCGTTGGCGGCCCTTGGCTGCCCGGGCCAGGGCGGCTCCCGCGGCACGGAAGTCCTGCCCCCTCCCGGTGCCCAGGCACGTCAGCAGCACCAACAACGGTTCGCCGTCGGGGCCGCGGTGCACCACGGTGGTGATCGCACCTGAATCCGCCGACGCACGCGTCACGAGGAGTGTTTCCAAGAAGGCGTCGGCCGCCTCGTCCCCAAACCAGGTCGCGCCTGGGCCGAGGGTGTAGGTCAGCTCGCCGTCAGCCTCATCGCATTGGTAGGGCAAGGCCCAGACCGTGGAGCCGTCTGCGAGATCGGAGGGCGCGCCGATAAGCACCGAGCCTGGGGGAACCAGGGGGTCCGGATGGATCCGGAACTCGGGCGGATTGATCGGGGTGGGCAGACCTGTGGTCACGCGTCAGCCGACGACGGCCTTGAGCGCATCCCCGAGGGCCCCCGCCTCTTCGGCGTTGAGCTCGACCACCAGGCGACCGCCACCTTCGAGTGGAACCCGCATGACGATGCCGCGCCCCTCTTTGGTGACCTCAAGCGGACCGTCACCCGTCCGCGGCTTCATTGCCGCCATCCCCGCACCTCTTCCTCAACAGCGTTGTGGGCCGACAAAGTCGGCCCGAGTGCCAGGCCCCGCAACTTGCCGAAGGCCCCAGCGATCATGGCTCCCTCTCCACAACCGCTCGCCCTATTATCCCCTATCACCCCAGCCTTCGTGCGCAACGGGTGATGTGGATCACCCTGAGGCCGATCTCCAGGCCGCAGAGTGAGTGGCAGACTCCCCGCATGGAGTCTCCAGACACCTCCGCCAGCCCCGCCTCCGACAGCCCCGCCTCCGAGCCCGTGTTGCTCACCATCGACGGCGGGGTCGCCACCATCACGTTCAACCGTCCCGATGCGCTCAATGCCCTCGATGTGGCGAGCAAGGTCGCGTTGCGTGCCTTCGTCGAGCAGGTCGCCGCGGACGACGCCGTGCGCTGCGTCGTACTGACCGGTTCGGGACGGGCGTTCTGCGTCGGCCAGGACCTCAAGGAGCACATCGGGATCCTGGCGAGCCCCGACGCCAGCAGCCTGTTCAACACCGTGGATGAGCACTACAACCCCACGGTTCACGCTCTGGCGACCATGCCGAAGCCCGTGATCGCCGCGGTCAACGGGGTCGCCGCGGGCGCCGGCGCGAGCCTGACCTTTGCGTGCGACCTGCGGATTGTGGCGGAGTCGGCCGGCTTCAACCTCGCGTTTGCCCAGATCGCACTGTCGTGTGACACCGGTGCGAGCTGGACCCTGCCGCGGCTCGTGGGGCCCACCCGCGCGATGGAACTGCTCTACTTCCCTCGGACCGTTCCCGCCGCGGAAGCGGCCTCGCTGGGCCTGGCGACCGAGGTCGTCCCGGACGACGAGTTTGCCGCTCGGGTGCGGGAGCTGGCCGAGCGGCTGGCCGCCGGGCCGACGCTGGCACTGGCTTCCATGCGGGCCGCCGTCCGCTATGCGGCGACCCATGACTTGGCCGACGCCTTGGTCTTCGAGAGCGAGCGGATGACGCTGACGGGTGCCAGTGCCGACCACGATGCGGCCGTGCAGGCGTTCTTGCGCAAGCAGCCGCCGACGTTTGAGGGACGCTGAGTCAGCGGGCGAAGCGGCCACCAAGCACGTCGACCAGCGCGCGCGGGGCTTGCACCCGCAGCCGGTGCCGCGAGACCCGCGCGGGATATTCGACCGTGAGCGCGGCTCCGGGGAAGCCGTGGTTAAACCAGCCGGTCATGGTGCCGTGACAGAGTCCGCCGCAGTTCAACGTGGTCTGCGGGAGCCGCAGCGCCCGAGCCAGGCGGCGAGCGAACACCGGGCGCTTGGTGTCGACGTCGACGCCATTGAGCGGCTGGTGGAAGCTGACCACTCGGGCGGGCCGGAACTCCGCCAGGAAGGCCATCATCGCCTGGGTCTCCGGCTCTGAGGCCGGGCGCGGGCCGGACTCATAGCGACCATCGAGGTCGACCCAGCCGTGGGGATAGTTCCGGTTGAGGTCGACCCCCTGAGCGTTTCGGCGCGTATGCCGCGCAAAACCGTCGGGGTTGTAGACCGGCACGATCCACAGATCCAGGTCACGCACCGGGCGACCGTTGCGCAGGGCGAGGAGGATCCGTCGGGTGCTGCGCTCGTCGCCGTGCATGGTCGATATGAGCACCACGCGGCGGGCTCCGGGCTCCCCCAGCCGCCACGCCTTGATCGGCCGGCCGGTCGAGGTGTGCCCGAGGATGCGCTTCTCCACCACGGCCGGGCGACTGTCGGCGGCTGCGCCGGGCGCGCTGATCAGGGTGGCGAGCAGCAGTCCCAGGATGACCGCAAGCACGCCGCGGCTCCCCCAGACGGCGGCTGACGCGTGGGCGCGCGGAGGACGAGGCGGCATACGACTCAGACCGCAGCGGTGGTGTAGGCGTAGGTGAACACAGCCACGCAGATCAGCAGGCCCACGTGCGTGAGCAGCACCGGCATGCGGCCCTCAAATCGGCTCTGGCGCACCCGCTTGGCGCGCCGGCCGCGGGAGGGCAACGACAGGGTGGAGAGCAAGAGGCCGGCCGCTACCGCGAGCCACCAGAAAAAGAGCGAGATGACGCCGACCAGCTCCAGCTGCGGCACCTTCCCGGTGAGGAAGGCGACCCACCCGGCGAGGGCGAGGACTCCGGCGACGGTGTGCAGCCGCAGCGAGCCGCGACCTTGCTCAGCAGTGGCCCGCGACCGGAGGGCGCCGAGCCGGGTGAGCACGATGATCAGCCCCGCCAGGGCGGTCAGCACATAAACGGCCGCGGCGAGTGACACGAGAGGCAGTGTGCCCTAGGACTCGGTGGTGGTGCGATTTGCGGTGTCAGAACTCGGGTCGGCCACACCGCTCCCCTCGGACAGTTCTCCCGCCTGCGTGGCGGCGGGCATGCCCTCGCGGTCTGCCGGAGTTCCGTCGGATTCCAGCTGCGTGGCGAGGCGATCGAGCAAGGCATCGACCTCGCCCATGCGATAGCCGCGGAAGGCCAGGGAGAAGCGAACCGAGCGCAGATCCTCTCCCCGCAGCGCTCCGGCGGCAGGCACCAGCGCGTCGGGGCGATCGTCATACGCCGGGGCCAGACCGTCACCGCGGCCCGCCGCGATGGCGGCCACTCCCCCCATGGCCAAGACGATCAGCACCGCGAAGAACCACATCATCGGTGCATCCCTCCGCGCCGCTCGGAGGAGTCGGCCGCCACGATGTGCGCGACTGCCTCCTCGACGGAGTCGGTGACGACCAGCATGTCCAGGTCCTTCTCCGAGATCATTCCTCGCTCGAGCACGGTCTCGCGCAGCCAGCCGATCAGGCCGCTCCAATAGCTGACACCAAGGAGCACCAGGGGGAAGTGGGTGATCTTCTGGGTTTGCACCAAGGTGAGGGCCTCAAAGAGTTCGTCGAAGGTGCCGAGCCCGCCCGGCAGCACGATGAAGCCCTGGGAGTACTTCACGAACATGGTCTTGCGCGCGAAGAAGTAGCGGAAGTGCACGCCCTTGTTGACGTAGTCATTGAGGCCGGCTTCAAAGGGCAGCTCGATTCCGAGGCCGACGCTGATGCCACCGGCATCGCTCGCGCCCTTGTTGACCGCCTCCATGGCACCGGGCCCGCCGCCGGTGATGACCGCGAACCCGGCCTCGACCAGCTGTCGGCCGACGGCCTCACCGCGGGCATAGTCGGGATGGTCCGGCTTGGTTCTCGCCGACCCGAAGACGCCCACCGCCGGGCCCAGTTCGGCAAGGGCACCGAAGCCTTCGATGAACTCGGCCTGGATCCGCAGCACTCTCCAGGGGTCGGTATGCACCCAGTCCGAAGGCCCCCTGGTGTCGAGCAGCCGCTGGTCGGTCGTCGTCATCTCGACCTGCGAGCCGCGTTGAACCTCAGGCCCCTTGTGCTTTTCGCGCACGCGTCGACGCGGGCGCTCCGAGGGTGCGGGGTCGCTGCTGGACTGGTCGCCTCTGCTCATGCCTTCACTCGGGCTCATGCCTTGACCGGGGCTCATGCGCTCAACCATGCCGTGAGGGCGGCGGCACAGCGGTGAATTTGATCGGTGGGGACGTGCTCGTCCTGCTTGTGGGCATACATCGGGTCGCCCGGGCCGAAGTTGACGGCCGGAATGCCGAGCCCGGTAAAGCGCGCGACGTCGGTCCAGCCGAACTTGGGATTGACCTCGCCGCCCACGGCATCGATAAACGCGCGGGCCGCCGGACGATCAAGCCCGGGCAGCGCGCCGGCGGCGGTGTCGGTCAAGGTCACGTCGAAGCCGTCGAAGAACTCCCGCACGAACGCCTCGGCCTCGGCCTCCGAACGGTCGGGCGCGAAGCGGTAGTTGACCTCGATCACGCACTCGTCGGGGATCACATTGCCGGCGACCCCTCCGCGGATCCGGACGGCATTGAGCCCCTCGTGATAGGTCAGGCCGTCGATGACGGGCTGGCGGGCCGTGTAGGTCGCGAGCCGGTTGAGGATCCCCGCGGCGCCATGAATCGCGTTGACCCCCTTCCAGCTGCGCGCTGAGTGCGCGCGTTCGCCGCGGGTCCTCACATCGATGCGCAACGTGCCCTGGCAACCGGCTTCGACGACCGCGCAGGAGGGCTCCATCAGGATCGCGAAGTCGGCCGCCATGAGCTCAGGGTCGGAGAGCGACAGCTTGAAGAGGCCGTTGTATTCGCTCTCCACCTCCTCAGCCTCATAGAGGATGAAGGTGATGTCGCGGTTGGGTTCGACGATGTCGTGGGCCAGCTTGAGGATGACCGCATCGCCGCCCTTCATGTCGCAGGTACCGAGCCCATGGAGGAGCTCCCCATCGGCGGTCTGTTCGCGGCGCGCAGGCAGGTTGTCGTTCTCCGGCACCGTGTCGAGGTGACCGGCGATGACCACCCGCTCCGCGCGGCCCAGCGCCGTTCGAGCGATCACCGTGTGACCACGACGGGTGACCTCCAGGTGCGGAAGCGCCCGCAGCGCGGCCTCGCAGGCGTCGGCGATGGCCTGCTCGTGATGGCTGACCGAGTTGATGTTGACCAGGTCTTCGGTGAGCGCGACGACGTCGCGGCTGAGATCCAACTGCATGGGTCCAGTCAATCAGGCGAAGCCTCGCCCGTTGGGTGGGACGCCTGCTGAGCTACGCATCCTCCGAGGCGTAGGCGAGGGCCAGGTGGACGCCGATGGCCTGGAGGCGAGCGCAGGCTTCTGGAGGGTCGGTGATGTGCAGAGCGTCGGCGAAGCCGGCAATCAGTCCGGTCAGGGAGTGCAGCGAGCGACCGGCGAGCACCACCTCCTGCCAGCCGTCGGCGTCGGGCGGGCCGAGCGAGACGACGGTGAGCCCCCACATCTTGAGCAGCACTGCGGCTACCCAACCCCGCGCGCGGCCCTGGATCAGCACCTCCCGAGAGGTCGCGGGGAAGTCCGCGCGGATGGCCCGCCACTCCTCGGCCAGGTCGAAGCCGGGCGGTCGCTGCGCGGCCTCGGCGAGCGGGGAGAGAGCAACCATCCGGTCCACGCGGAAGGTCCGCCGGCCTTCGGCGGTGAGCGCGACGGCGTACCACCGATCCTCGGTCTGCACGACGCCGAGCGGATCGATGATCCGGCGGGTCTCGTGCCCTTCCCAATCGCGGTAGGTGAGCTCGACGCGCACTCCCCGGCTGATCGCGTCGTGCAACTGGTCTAGGTGCTCGGGGGGCGGCTCGGCTATCCAGCGCTGGTCGACGAAGAGCGCCTCGGCCGCCTTCTCCGCCTCGCCACGGAAGGGGGCGGGCACCGCTCGCTGCAGCTTCGCCAACGCCTGCTTCATCGTCTGACTCTGATGCGGCAGCGCACCGGCCGCTACGAAGAGGGCACGCACCTCCGGGCCAGTCAGGCCGGTGAGGTCGGTGCGCGCGCCCCCGACCAGACTCCATCCACCGCCGCGCCCCTGGCGCGAGTAGACCGGGACCCCGGCGACCCCGAGTGCCTCGAGGTCGCGGCGCGCGGTGCGCTCACTGATCTCTAGTCGGCGAGCCACCTCCGCGACCGTGAGGGACTCGTGCCGCTGCAACAGCATGAGCACGGCGATGAGCCGGTCTGCACGCACGGGCGCTCCCTCCGGTCAGGCTCGGATTGCCTACCCGGCCCTGGATATGAATGCTGGCGATTCTTCAAGCTAAACAGGCCATACGGTGGCCACTTTAACTGGTGTCTTTGGAGCCATGACCACCTTCGAGCACTCCCGAACCCTGCTGCTGTCCACCCTTCCCGATGCCGAGCGGATCATCACCGCATCCGCCTCGACCGATCCCGCTGGACCGACTCCCTGCACCGACTTCGATGTGGCCGCGCTGCGCGCCCACCTGCAGGCCGTACTCCTCCGTATCAACGCCATGGGCCGTGGCGAACCGGCGCTCAGCGTGAGCGACTCGGTGACGTGCGACGATCCCGCAGCAGCGTGGCGCGCAGCCGCTGCGGAGACGCCGGCATTGTGGGCCGAAGTGGCTGCGGACGCCCCGATGACGGCACCGTGGCGCACCCTGACCGCCTGGGAAGCAGCGGAGATCTACGGCGCCGAAGTGGCCGTCCACACCTGGGACCTGGCGGTGGCCACGGGTCAGCAGTTCGACATCGACGACGCTGCGGCCGAGGCGTTCACGCGCGCCTACACCCGCGAAGTGCCCGTCGAGCAGCGAGCCGCGATCTTTGCCGAAGTGGCCGCGAGCATACCGCCGGACTTTCCCTGGCAGGACCCCTTCGGCCCCGCGGTGCCCACCGGAGCAGATGCGACCAACATCGAACGGGTCGTCGCGATCAGCGGCCGCGACCCCCACTGGCGTCCCTGACCGACTGACTGCACGAATGCGGAACCGATTGCTCCCCGAGACCCACGCTCACACGGGGCAACCCCCTGCCGGAGCCAAACGGTTCCGCATTCGTGCAGGAACAACCCCCCGCGTGCACACGCTTAGGCGCGGGCGACGCTCACGCCAGCCGCGCCGGCCTCCAGAGATCCGGGGACCAGCGCGATGGAGGTGGCCAGGGTCTCCCGGGCGATCAGCGCTTCGTGGGTGCGAGCGGCGGCGAGTGTCTCCTCCGGACCCGACACCGTGAGGCTGATCCGGTCGGAGACCTCCAGACCGGCGTCCTTGCGGGCCTGCTGGACCGCACGAATGAGGTCGCGGGCAGTGCCCTCGGCCTCAAGCTCGGGAGTCACCGCCGTGTCCAGCACCACGAAACCGCCACCCGGGAGCATGGAGACGGCCGCATCGTCGGCGGCGCCTGCCACGGTCTCCAGGGCGTACTCGCCCTCCTGCAGAGCCAGCCCACCGGCGGTGACGGTCCCGTCGGGCTCGACCGTCCAGTCGCCGGACTTCGACGCGACGATCGCGCGCTGCACGTCGCGTCCCAGGCGCGGTCCGGCCGCGCGGGCATTGACGGTGAGGCGTTGCTCCACCGCATGCGCCGCCGCGTCGGGAGCATCGGCCGCGAGCACCCGCACGCTCTTGACGTTGACCTCATCGGCGATCACGCTCGCGAGATCAACTGCGTCTAGCGCGCCGACACCGACCACGGCCAGCTCTGCCAGCGGCAGCCGGTTGCGCAAACCCTCGGCCTTGCGCAGCGCGGACGTCGCCGAGCAGACCGCCCGGGCAGCGTCCATCGCCGCCACGAGGTCAGCGTCTTCGGGCAGCGCATCGGCCCCCGGCCAGTCGGTCAGGTGCACCGAACGCTCACCGGTGAGGCCTCGCCAGATCTCCTCCGTGGTCAGCGGGAGCAGCGGCGCGGCCACCCGGCACACGGTTTCGAGCACCGTGAAGAGGGTGTCGAAAGCCGCGGTGTCGGTCTCGGCACCGGTGCCCCAGAAGCGCTCGCGCGAGCGGCGGATGTACCAGTTCGTCAGCACCTCCAGGAAGCCCCGCAGCGAATCACAGGCGTTGGCGACCTCGTAGTTGTCGAGCTGATGGGTGCTGGCCGCCACGTGCTCGCGCAACTTGGCGAGGATGTAGCGATCCATCGGGTGCGTGGAGTCCGTACGCCGCGACGCGGCGTAGCCGGCCGCGTTGGCGTAGAGCGCGAAGAAGTACCACGAGTTCCACAACGGGATCAGCACCTGCCGCACCGACTCGCGGATGCCTTGCTCGGTGACGATCAGGTTGCCGCCGCGCAGGATCGGACTCGACATCAAGAACCAGCGCATCGCATCCGAGCCATCGCGGTCGAAGACCTCGTAGACGTTGGGGTAGTTGCGCAGGCTCTTCGACATCTTCAGCCCGTCGGAGCCCAGCACGATCCCGTGGCTCACACAGGCCGAGAACGCCGGCTTGTCGAAGAGCGCGGTCGCGAGCACGTGCATGGTGTAGAACCAGCCGCGCGTCTGACCGATGTACTCGACGATGAAGTCGCCGGGGAAGTGACCCCCCTGACCGTTTTCGCCCGCGAACCACTCGGCGTTCTCAAACGGGTAGTGCACCTGCGCGAAGCTCATCGAGCCCGACTCAAACCAGCAGTCGAAGACGTCGGTGACGCGCCGCATCGTCGACTTGCCGCCACCGACGGGTCGCGGGTCGTCGGGGTTGGGGCGGGTGAGCTCGTCGATGAACGGCCGGTGCAGGTTGTCGGGGCGCACGCCGAAGTCGCGCTCGATCTCATCGAGCGAGCCGTAGACGTCGATGCGCGGGTAGTGCGGGTCGTCGGAGCGCCAGACCGGGATCGGGCTGCCCCAGAAGCGGTTGCGGGAGATCGACCAGGGGCGGGTGTTCTCCAGCCACTTGCCGAACTGGCCGTCGCGGATGTGCTCGGGCACCCAGCGGATCTCCTGGTTGAGCTCGAGCATGCGATCTCGGATCGCCGGGGTGTCGACAAACCACGAGGAGACCGACATGTAGATCAGCGGCTGCCGGCAGCGCCAGCAGTGCGGGTAGGAGTGCTCATAGGACTCCCGGCGAACCAGCACCGTGCCGTCGGTGACCGAGCCCCGCTCGGCCTCACCGCGCGTGGCCGCCTTGAGGTGGCCGATGACCGCGACGTTGGCGTCGAAGACGTGCATGCCTTCGTAGTCGGTGACGGGGTAGGTGAAGCGGCCGTCCTTGCCGACCGCGACCACGAGCGTGATCTTCTCCCGGTCGGTGATCACCTTGTCCTCTTCACCGAACGCGCCGGCAGAGTGCACCAGGCCGGTGCCGTCCACTGTCGTGACGAACGGCGCTTCGACGATGCGGTGCGCGTTGGCGGTGCCCTCGAAGTAGGTGAACGGCGCCTGATAGCTGCGCCCCAGCAGGTCGCGGCCGGTCACGCGCGCCACGACGTGCGGCTCCTCGCCGAACTCTCGCGCGTATGCCGCGAGCCTGGCCTCGGCGATCACGTAGCGCTCGGCGCGCCCGGTCGGCCCGTCGGACTCCACCACGACGTAGTCGATGTCCTCGCCGACCATGATCAGCAGGTTGCTGGGCAGGGTCCAGGGCGTCGTCGTCCAGACCAGCGCGTAGGCGCCGACCAATGGATCGTCGCCCGCCGTTCCATCGGGGCCGGAGGTGATCCGCATGCCCACAGTGACCGCCGGGTCCTGCCGGTCCTGGTAGACGTCTTCGTCCATCCGCAACTCGTGGTTGGACAGCGGCGTCTCGTCGTTCCAGCAGTAGGGCAGCACGCGGAAGCCCTCATAGACCAAGCCCTTGTCGAAGAGGGTCTTGAAGGCCCAGATCACCGACTCCATGTAGTCCAGATCGAGGGTCTTGTAGTCGTGGTCGAAGTCGACCCAGCGCGCCTGGCGCGTGACGTAGTCCTGCCACTCGCTGGTGTAGGTGAACACCGACGTGCGGCACGCGTCGTTGAACTTCTCGATCCCCAACTCGGTGATCTCGTCGGTCGTCTTGATGCCGAGTTGGCTCATGGCCTCCAGTTCGGCGGGCAGGCCGTGGGTGTCCCACCCGAAGCGACGCTCGACGCGTCGACCGCGCATCGTCTGATAGCGCGGGATCAGGTCCTTGACGTAGCCAGTGAGCAGGTGGCCGTAGTGCGGCAGACCGTTGGCGAAGGGCGGGCCGTCGTAGAAGACGAACTCGTTGCTGCCGTGGTCACCCGCCTCGCGCTGCTCGACGCTGGCCTCGAAGGTGTGATCGTCCTTCCAGTAGGCCAGGACGCGCTCTTCGATCGCGGGGAAGTTGGGTTGGGAGGGGACGTGGTCGTGCTCGCCCGATTGTCCGGTGGCCACCTTGGGGTAGGTCATCACGGCTCCTGCTTCGTCGTCTCGTCGTGCTGCGGATGTTGCTGGGACGAGGACGACGGAAGGCCGCGGTACCACCTCGCTTGCCGGCATCCGTCAGACGGCTGCCGACCGCTTGTTAACGGCTATGACGGGCCTACCCATCCGGGTCTAATGGGCCTGCCCGATGGCTCGGGCGAGCTGTTCTTCCGGAGACTCGCCGCTGATAACGGCTCAAACGTCTGTGGGCAGAAGGGTACGGCGACGCCCCTGCCCGGCGCCAATCAGATAGTCCCCCAGATAGTCCCGCGGGCGCGCCTCCCGCGGATGGTCCAGGGGATGGAGGTGGTCGGGGCGGGCGGCGTGGCTGGTCGTACGCTGCGGGGGTGATTGAGGAGACCCAGAGCACGGCCGAGCGGCTGGCCTATCGGCTGCTGACCGGCCCCGACGACCGGAGCTTCTGCGAGAAGGTGAGCGCGGCGCTGGCCGACGGCTATGTGCTCTACGGCTCGCCGAGCACCACCTTCAACGGCGATCGCGTGATCTGCGCGCAGGCCGTCGTCCTGCCCGGTACGCCGGCACTCAAGGCCGACTCATGAGCTACACCGCGGACTTGTCCCCCACCGAGACCTGGGAGTTGCTGCGGGCTGAGCCGCGGGCGGTGCTGATCGACGTCCGCACCGCCGCGGAGTGGTCCTTCGTCGGCGTGCCCGACACCAGCGAGCTGGGCCGCGAGGTCGGGTTCCTGGAGTGGATCAGCTTCCCGGGCGGCGCCCGCAATGCGGACTTCGCTGCCCAACTTGAGGCGGGCGGCTGGTCGAAGGATCAGCCGCTGCTGTTCATCTGCCGCAGCGGCCAGCGCTCCCAGGGCGCCGCCACCACCGCGATCGCGCTCGGGTGGGAGCGCGCCTACAACGTGGCCGAGGGCTTCGAGGGCGACCTGGACGCCGACGGCCACCGCGGGCGCGGCGGCTGGAAGACCGCGGGGCTCCCCTGGCGGCAGTCGTGACCGAGCCCACAGGCGGCACGTGGCGGCCAGATACCCGCGCTGTCCGCGCCGGACTCGAACGCAGCCATCATCAGGAGACCTCCGAAGGGCTCTATCTGACATCGGGCTACGTCTACGACAGCGCCGCCGAGGCCGCGGCCGCCTTCGCCGGTGAGTCCGACCACTACATGTACACCCGGTTCGGCAACCCGACCGTCACCGCCTTGGCCGAGCGCTTAAGCGCGATCGAGGGCACCGAGGCCTGTTTCCCCACTTCCAGCGGGATGGCGGGCGTCTTCTATTCGCTGCTGGCACTCCTCAAGGCGGGTGACCGCCTCGTCTCAAGTCGCAACCTGTTTGGCTCGTGCTACAACGTCGTCGCCGAGATCCTGCCCCAATATGGGATCACCACCGACCTGGTCGACGGCACCGACCTCGACCAATGGGCCGCGGCCCTGGCCACACCGGCCAAAGCCGTCTTCTTCGAGTCACCCTCCAACCCGATGTTGGAGATCGTCGACATCGCGGCGGTCTGCGCGCTGGCGCACGAGGCGGGAGCCACGGTCGTGGTCGACAACGCGATGGCCGGGCCCGCCTCGCAGTGCCCCACGGCATACGGCGCCGACGTCGTGGTCTACTCCACGACCAAGCACATCGACGGTCAGGGGCGCACGCTCGGCGGCGCGATCATGGGGTCGCGTGCGTTCATCGAGGGACCGGTCAAGACGCTGATCCGCAACACCGGGCCGACGATGAGCCCGTTTACGGCTTGGACCGCACTCAAGGGGCTGGAGACTCTCCGGCTGCGCACCGAGGCTTCGGCGGCCGCCGCACTGGAGATCGCCGGGTTCTTGCACGTGGATCCGCGCGTGGCGGCCGTGAGCTATCCGTGGCTGCCCCATCACCCGCAGCACGACCTGGCCCGCCGCCAGATGACCACCGGCGGGACGATCGTGACGATCACGCTCGAAGGCGGCCAGGAGCGGGCCTTCGCGGTGATCGACAAGTTGCGCCTGTTCGACATCTCCAACAACTTCGGCGACGCCAAGTCTCTGGTCACTCATCCCGCCACCACCACCCACCAGAAGCTCGGCCCCGAGGGGCGCGCCAAGGTGGGCATCACCGACGGCACGATCCGGCTGTCGATCGGCCTGGAGGATCCCGAGGATCTCAAGGAAGACCTCGACCACGCGCTCTTCCAGCGACTTCGCCGACCCGGCTCGGTCTAACCTCGCACCTGCGTCGGCACCACCGGCTACCTTGGTGGTCATGCGTAGCGATCTCTTCGACCAGTCCAATCTTGAAGTCGCCGATGGCGCCCAGCGGTTCGCCCTCCAAAACTCCCAACTGTTGCGGGTCTCGCTAGGCCCCGACGTGCTGGCCGTCAAGGGCGCGATGGTCGCCTACCAGGGCCAAGTCAAGTTCCACCACGAGAAGGCCGGCGGCTTCGGCAAGCTCATGAAGAAGGTGCTGACCTCCGAAGACCTGCCGCTGATGCGCGTGTCGGGTCAGGGCGAGGTGTTCTTCGCCAACGAGGCGGGCTATGTGTTCCTCATCGAACTCACCGGCGATGCGCTGAGCGTCAACGGCCGCAACCTGCTCGCCTTCGATTCCTCGCTCGGCTGGGACATCAACCGGGTCAAGGGCGCCGGGATGATGGCGGGCGGACTGTTCAACACCACCATCTCCGGCCAGGGCACGGCGGCGCTGTGCACGGTCGGCAAGCCGGTGGTGCTCGACTGCAGCCAACAGCCGACGTATGTCGATGTGCAGGCCGCCGTCGCCTGGTCGGCCAATCTGGTGCCCCAGGTGGTCAACAGCATGAATATGTCCTCGATGCTGCGCGGCGGCACCGGTGAGGCGTTCCAGTACTCCTTCCACGGCCCCGGGTTCGTTGTCGTGCAGGCCGCCGAGTGGAAGCCGGTCGATCATGCAGCCACTTCGAGCGGCGGGCCGGGTGGCGTGCTGGGCGGGCTGCTGAGCTAGCCGTGTCGCCCTCCGGTGGACCCGAGCTCCCGGGCACGGGCCGGGCGGGCACGGGCCCGGCAGGCACGAGCCAGGCAGGCACGGGCCACGGGAGAACGGGCCTGTGGGTTGCGTCCGCCGAAGATCCGCGCGTCGAACGCTCCACCCACGGGGAGCGAGACACCGTCTTGTCCTACCTCGACGACTACCGCGTGACCTTCCAGTTGAAGTGCGCCGGGCTCTCCCCCAAACAACTGGCCAAGCGGTCGGTGCAGACTTCGACGGGGCCGTAGGCACCGAGGAGTGCGTTGCTGAGGCAATGGCGACCTGGGACGACGAGGTCGCCTTCGCACGCGCCTACATCGACCAGCAGCCGGACTTCGCAGCGCTGGGCAGGCTCGGCGACACCGACATCGAAGTGCGCGACGTGCTCGTGCACCTGATCGAGGAGTACGCCCGCCACTGCGGCCACGCCGATCTGCTGCGTGAGTGCATCGACGGACGGACCGGTCAGTGAACCCGGTGGCAGGGCTCTGCGGCGGCGGAGCGGGAGCCGCAGCGGTGTGCGTGGCTCCGTAGACTTCGCCGGGTGAGCCAACGTCGCGCCTGGGGTTTCGGACTGACCACGACCGTCACGGAAGGGTCGTGCAGCGGCAGCGTGTTGGACTGCTGGTTCCCCGCTCCCAGTCTCGGGGCCCCTGATCCCAGCGCGGAGGCTCCCGCGGAGCTTGCGGCGCTGGCCGCGACAGACGCCGCCCGCGGCGTGCGCACCGACGTTGTCCGGGTTGAGATCGACCTGGACGCCGCTCCCGCCAGCGTGCCGGATGCCTACCTGCGGCTCCACCTGCTCTCCCACCGGTTGGTGGCGCCGCACGGGCTAAACCTGGACGGGATCTTCGGCGTCTTGACCAACGTCGTGTGGACCAGCGCGGGACCGTGTGCCGTCGACGGGTTCGAGCAGACCCGGCTGCGCCTCCGGGCTCGCGGACCGGTTGCGGTCTACGGCGTGGACAAGTTCCCGCGGATGACGGACTACGTCTTGCCGAGCGGCGTACGCATTGCCGATGCCGACCGGGTGCGTCTCGGCGCTCACCTCGCGGCCGGCACCACCGTCATGCACGAGGGCTTCGTGAACTTCAACGCCGGCACGGTCGGCGTCTCGATGGTTGAGGGGCGGATCTCGGCCGGAGTTGTCGTGGGCGATGGCTCCGACATCGGCGGCGGGGCCTCGATCATGGGCACCCTGTCGGGGGGCGGCAAGCAGGTCGTCTCGATCGGCGCACGCTGCCTGCTGGGCGCCAACGCCGGAATCGGCATCTCGCTCGGGGACGACTGCGTCGTCGAGGCCGGCTGCTACGTCACGGCCGGCACCAAGGTGACGCTGCCGGCCGAGGGTCGAGTGGTGAAGGCCGCCGAACTCTCCGGCGCCAGCAACGTGCTCTTCCGGCGCAACTCGGTCACCGGCACCGTCGAGGCGGTGGCCTGGAAGGGCGAGGGCATCGCCCTCAACAGCGCGCTTCATGCCAACTAGCTCGAGGTCACCGAGCGCAGGCGGAGCGCGCCGCTTGGGCTGCTTGAGCGTCGCCGCCCTGCTGGGCGCGGTCGCGGCCATCACGGCGGTGCTCGTCAACCGCGGCGTCGGCCCGCTCCCGGACCCCGAGGAGTGCGTGGCCACCGTCGGCGACCACACGGTCGAAATCACCGTCGAACAGGCCGAGAATGCCGCGCTGATCACGGCGATCTCGGTGCGCCGCGGCCTCCCCGCCAGGGCCGCCTCGATCGCGCTCGCCACCGCGTTCCAGGAGTCCAAGCTGCTCAACCTGGAGTATGGCGACCGCGACTCACTCGGCCTGTTTCAACAGCGGCCCAGCCAGGGCTGGGGCACGCGCAAGCAGATCCTCAACCCGGTCTTCGCCACCAACGCGTTCTACGACGCTCTGGAGCGGGTCCCGGGCTACACCGAGCTCCGCATCACCGAGGCCGCCCAGCGCGTCCAGCGGTCGGCATACCCCGAGGCCTACGAAGCCCACGCCCAGGACGCCCGCGTCCTCGCCTCAGCCCTCACCGGCGAGACGACCGGCGGCGGGTTCCACTGCGTGGTCCAGGGATGGCCCACGGAGACGAGGACCCAGCTCGACCGGACCGGGTTGACCGCCCGGGCTGGTGCCGTACGCCGCGAAGTGCGCCGGATCTTCGGCGACCAGTCGTGGGGTGGCTTTGCTCCGGGCGGGGTGACCTCGGGGCATATGCCGGGCTCGGCGCACTATGAGGGCCGTGCCATCGACATCTTGTTGCGGCCGGTATCGGCGGCCAATCGACGCCAGGGATGGGCCATCGCGGGCTATCTCGTCGCTCAAGCCGACCGGCTGGAGATTGCCCATGTCATCTACGACGGGCGGATCTGGAGTCGCGGCTCTCGCTCGGAGCAGGGGTGGCGCGACTACACCCCGCCCGCGGGGAGCAGCGGTGATCAAGACGTCTTGGACCACCGCGACCACGTGCACGTGGATGTCGCCCCCTGAGTGAGTGCTCTCGCGGAGAACCACGAGGGCTCACCCGTTCGGGTGATCGGCGGGTGGCCACACAGTCAAAAAGTCGTTGCCGCACAGGCCAAACCGCCTCACGTGGCTCGCGAGCGGGTGGTTGCAGCTTTAAGGTAAAAGCCAACGAGTCGCCCGGCTCGTCCACGCTCGCTCAGCGGAGAGATCAGCGCCATGACCGGTTCCTCAACGATTTACACCATGGGCACCGCCCTCAACCTGGCCCATTCCAACGGCGCCACGGTTGAAGTGCTGGTCGAAGGCCACTGGATCATCGGCCGGGTCGCCTCGATCGACAGCCACGGCGTCGTGTTGACCACCGACGGGCTCGACCACTCCATCGTGCGCCTGGACAAGATCACGGCGATCAATGTCAAGGGAGCCGCCCGCAACGGGCAGCATCGCGCCGAGGAGTACGCCCGCGAATCCGGCGAGGCGCGCGTCGCGAGCCTGCCGGTCAGCTGAGGCTGAGGCGCTCGACCGCAGCGGCGATGCGCTCGTCGGTCGCCGTGAACGCGACCCGCACGTGGCGACGGCCGGCCCCTCCGTAGAAGGCACCCGGCGCCACCAACACCCCACGCTCGGCAAACCAGCCAACGGTCTGCCAGCAGTCTTCGTCTCGTGTCGCCCAGAGGTAGAGCGACGCTTCCGAGTGATCGATCTGAAACCCAGCGCCGAGCAGCGCCTCGCGCAGGGCGGCGCGGCGGGCGGCATACAGCGCGTGTTGCGCGGCGACGTGGTCGTCGTCGGCCAACGTGACCGCCATGGCTACCTGCTGGGGGCCGGGCATCTGCAGCCCGAGGTTCTTGCGGACCGCGAGGAGTTCGCCCACGAGGGCGGGATCGCCCGCCACGAAGGCACAGCGATAGCCCGCCAGGTTGGAGCGCTTGGAGAGCGAGTGGATGCTGAGCAGCCCCTCGGCCGAACCGCCACAGACCTCCGGGTGCAGGATCGAAACCGGAGCCGCGTCCCATGCGCACTCGAGGTAGCACTCGTCGGAGACCAGGATCGTGCCGCCCTCGCGGGCCCAATCGACCATCTTGCGCAGGTGCTCGATCGGGAGCACGCGGCCGGTCGGGTTGGCCGGTGAGTTCACATAGATCAGCGCGGGGCGGCGCGGCCCGACGGCCGTCGTGGAGTCGGCGCGCATGGTCTGGCACCCGGCGAGCGCCGCACCCACTTCGTAGGTCGGATAGGCAAGCGTCGGATAGACCACCAGATCCCCCGGACCGAGCCCGAGGTGGGTCGGCAGCGAACCGATGAGCTCCTTCGAGCCGATCACGGGCAACACCGCGTCGAGGCCTAGCGGGATCGCGCCGACCTGTCGCTGCAACCAGTCGAGGATCGCTTGGCGCGTCTCGACCCGACCGATCGTGACGGGGTAGCCGGGTGAGTCGGCCGCATCGCTGAGCGCGCGTTGGGCTAGCTCAGGAGTGGAGTCGACGGGCGTGCCGATCGAGAGGTCGACGATGCCGTCGGGGTGAGCCCGAGCCTGGTCGGCAAAGCCGGTGAGTTGATCCCAGGGGAAGTCCGGCAGCCGAGAAGCGACCGCCTCGCGGCTCACTCGTCGTGTTCTTGCGGGGGCAACGCCTCGACGATGGGGTGGTCGGCGTCGATCACACCCATCTTGGCGGCGCCACCGGGGCTGCCGAGATCGTCGAAGAAGTGCACGTTGGCGTCGTAGAAGTGCTTCCACTGCTCCGGGGTGTCGTCTTCGTAGAAGATCGCTTCCACCGGGCAGACCGGCTCACACGCCCCGCAGTCCACACACTCGTCGGGGTGGATGTAGAGCATCCGCTTGCCCTCATAGATGCAGTCGACCGGGCACTCGTCGACGCAGGCGCGGTCCTTGAGATCCACGCAGGGCTGGGCGATGACGTAGGTCATCTGGGCTCCTTTTCCGTAGGTCGAGGTAGAGCTGGGCCACTGGGCCGGTCCGGGTTGATGTCTCTCCGGTCGCCGTCCGCATTGGGTGCGGCTCAGCCTAGTATCCGCTATGGCGATCGGCTGCGCGGGGAGGAGGGTGTTGCGATGGAGGCTGGACAGCACGGCCACCGGTTGGGACCGCACGTTGTGGGGCAACGCGTCGTGATCCGCCGCGTGCTCCCCGGCGAGCGTGGCCCCAGCGGCGGCCCGGCGATGACCGACATCCTCGGTGTCTGTGAGCGGTGGGATGGCGTCGAGGTCGCGGTTCGGCGCGCTGACGGCGCCGTGAGCGTCATACCGATCGGGGACATCGTGACCGGCAAGCCCGTCCCGCCGCGGCCGGCGATCCGCCACCGCGTGAGCGCCCGAGAGGCCGAGACTCACACGGCCGCGCTCTTCCCCGGCCTCCACGTCGAGCCACTGGGCGGCTGGTTGCTGCGGCTGCATCCCGATCCAGCGCTGGCACACGTCAAGCGCCCCAACTCTCTGTTGGCGGTGGGCGATCCGGGCGGAGACGTCGCCGAGCTGGCCCGCCGCGCCCTTGAGACGTATGCCGCCGCGGGGCGCCGCCCGCTAGCCCATGTCGAGGTGGCTTCGGCTGGCGAGCAGGCCCTGCGACAGCTCGGGTGGGAGTCCTTGGGGCCGGAGACCTATGCCTTCCAACTCGCCTCCGTGGCTCACCTGCGCCGCGATCTCACCGCGCTTGACCCCGCCCACGAAGTGGTGTTGGCCCCAGGAGAGGTGGCCCTAGGAGAGGTCGCGGGAGAGGTCACAGAGGAGGCCACTACCTTGACCGCCACGGTCGGAGGAGCCCTCGGGGTCATTGGCCGCGGCCGCGCCGCGATCTCTGGCGACTGGATCGGACTGCACGCGCTCGAGGTCGACCCTGCGCATCGACGCCGCGGGGTCGGCCGGGCGCTCGTGGCCGCCCTGGTCGGCTGGGGAGCCGAGTGCGGGGCACGGACCGCCTGGTTGCACGTCGCGGAGGACAACCTCTCCGCCCTGCGCGCCTACGACTCCTACGGCTTCTCGACGCACCACGTCATGCGCTACTTGACGCTTCCGGGTCGGCCTAGCTCGTAGGCACCCACTGGGCCGCGGCGCGGCGTACGGACTCGGGAACGGCCACCCCTTGGCTCCAGGGGGCGGTCACCGGATCGCCAGCGACGAGCCGCAGCGGCAGGACTCCACACCAGGCGTCCGTCTCCTCCTCGGGCTCGCCGGGGCCGCCCGTGCGCTCCTTGTAGAGCCAGTTGCCGTCGGTGATCGGCAGCGCGAGAGCCAGGGTCGCGGCCACCTGCTTGCGGGTCATCGGGGCGACCTCCTCGTTGCGACCGGGCAGCAGGCGGTCCGACAGCGCGTCAAGCACCCTCCAGGCCTCCTCCCCCTCGATCGTCTGCAGGTGACCTCGGATGACCCCCGAGCGATAGTTCGCCGAGGATTCAAAGGTGGACTCCGCCACCACGAGGCCATCGACGCTGACCACGCACAGTGCGGCGGGAGCGCCGGCGGCAACCGCCCGCAACGCGCCGGCCCCGGTTGAGCCGTGCAGCAGCACCCGATCGGCGTCCCGAGCGAAGAGCATCGGTACGACGTGCGGCCAGCCGTCGACGATCGTCGACAGCGTCCCCACCAAGACCTCGTCGAGGAGCTCATTAAGCGCCTCGCGGGTGTCCCGGCCCCGGTCAGGCTTGCGGGTGAGCCGCATCGGCTCGGGCTTCGCCGACTGCCCGCCCGCTGGCGGCTGGACTGCGTGCGTCATTGATCTCTCCTCTGGGGTTCTTCACTGGGTTCTTCACTGGGCTCTTCTCTGGACTGCTTCTGGGCGGCTTCCCCTCCTGGCGGACCCCAGAACACCACCCACGTGCTGAAGTCCGCGCTGAACTCTTCGAAGCGGTGATCCTCACCCGCCCGCACGAAGGCGACCGAGCCCGCGGCGAGGGGCTCGATGGTCTCACCGATGCGCAGCGCGGCCGAGCCAGTGGCCACGATGTAGAGCTCGTCCTGCGCGTGGGGCTCTTGCAGGTCGCGACCCTGCGGGGCATAGAGCTCGACGCTCATCGAGCCATGGCGAAGGAGTTCGGCAAAACGTGGCTGTCCCTCCCCTGCGGGGATGGCTGCGGACGCCTCGTCTAGGTGCGCGACCCGCCGATCGCCCTGGTCTGCTGGAGTCATGGCCTTATCCTCACGGCCCAGTGGATCATCTCAAAGCACCACAATCCCTCAAATTGAGCAGACCAGAACAAGCTAGGCTCTGCCCATGGCTCGACCGCCGACCCTCGTCGATCTGCCGCTCCGGCTCGCCGGGAACGGTCCGCTGCGCCACCGGATCGCCGACGCTGTTGTCGCCGCCATCGGCACCGGGAGCCTCCAACCCGGCGACCTGTTGCCACCGAGCCGAGCCCTGGCGCGACAGTTGGCGGTTTCGCGCGGCTCCGTGGTCGCGGCCTACGACGAGCTCCTCGCGGCCGGCTTCGTGGAGTCGCAGGCCGGAAGCGCTACCCGCGTCGCGCCTGGCGCCGATCACGCGGCTCGGTCCGGGGC
>JBAQXA010000541.1:0-1964 GCA_049299195.1 Nocardioides sp. | reverse complement strand
AAACCGAAGCGTGACCCGGCCGGGCCCGCACCGGCCGCGCCGACGGCGGGATCGCCCGCGCAGACCGCGGCCAGGTAGTCCAAGCCGGCGCTGAGCGCAGCCACATCGAGCCGTGGGTCGAGCGCACGCAGCCGGACCGGGTCGATCGCGTAGGCGATCTGGAGATAGTCGGCCGCCTCGCAGTAGAGCGCGACGCCCAGGTTGAGAAACTCCTCGCGGTCGACCCGCGGCATACAGCGCAGGGTGACGTATTGGTAGCTCAGCTTCGCGCTCACAGCGGCTCCCCCGGCAGCCAGCTCGTCGACTCCAGGCGAGCACCCAAATAGCGCGCGTAGCCATCGCGCAACTCCTCAGGTGATGCTCCACCCACGCCGGTGAGCCACGCGTCGGGCACGTCGGCCAACGCGTCGGACACAGCGTCCGCGACGCGGGCGCGCAGGGATGCGTCGATCCGCCGGGCGGAGGCCGCGTGCGCGCCGAAGACATGCCCTTCGTCCGACCACGCCCGGTTGGCCCAAGCGCCGGGATCACCGACCCGGTCGGTCCACGCGTGGTGGAAGTAGAGCGATGCGCCGTGATCAATCAGCCAGATCCGCCCGTGCCAGCGCAGCAGGTTGGGGTTGCGCCAGGTGCGGTCGGGGTTGCCGGTGAAGGCGTCAAGCCACAGCACGGTCGCCGCAAAGTCGAGGGCCGCCTCGTCCGCCGACTGCTCGGCGGCAGCGCCTCCGGTCGCGTCGAAGCCGAAGGCCCCCGGCAGGAAGTCGACCCCCACGTTGAGACCCACGCTGGCTCGCAGCAGGTCCTGCACCTCCTCGTCGGCCTCGTAGCGGGCGAGTTCGGCGGGAAGATCCAGCGCAACAAGGCGCGGGGTAGCAACCTCCAGAGCACGCGCCAGAGCGCTGACGATCACCTCGGCCACGAGCACTTTGACCCCTTGGCCGGCGCCGCGGAACTTGCAGACATAGGTGCCCAGATCCGCGGCCTCCACGACGCCCGGCAGACTGCCGCCCTCGCGCAGCGGGGTGACGTAACGGGTGACCTCGACGGTCTCGATCACGCGATCGTCGGCTCCTCCGCCAGCCGGCGCCGCTCGACGTCGACATCGAAGTCGGCGGCCGGCCATTGGGGCGACATGGTGCGCAGGCTGTTGAGAAGCAACTGCCCGATCGCCAGGTTGCGGAACCACTTGCGGTCGCTCGGGATCACGTGCCACGGCGCCGCGTCGGTGTTGGTCCGGGCCAAGGCCGTCTCATAGGCCTCCCGATAGGCGGGCCACAAGGCGCGCTCGTCGAGGTCGCCCGGGTTGTACTTCCAGTGCTTGGTGGGGTCATCCAGGCGTGCCAACAGCCGGGCCTTCTGCTCGGCGGCCGAGATGTGCAGCATGCACTTGATGATCGTCGTCCCGGCGGCGGCGAGCTCGGCCTCGAACTCGTTGATCGCGGCGTACCGGCGCTCAATCTCCTCCGCCGACGCCCAGCCGTGCACCTTCACGATCAGCACGTCCTCGTAATGCGAGCGGTCGAAGACGCCGATCTGACCCGCCGCGGGGAGGGCGTTGCGGATGCGCCAGAGGAAGTCGTGCTTCTTCTCCTCATCACTCGGCGCCTTGAAGGAGGTGATCCGCACTCCCTGCGGGTCCACCAAGCCGACCGTATGACGCAGCACTCCGCCCTTGCCGGAGGTGTCCATGCCCTGCAACACGAGCAAGACTTTGCGCGTCGATCCCGTGGTGCGCTCGGCGAAGAGCCGCTCTTGCAGGTCGGCAAGCTCCGCACCGAGTGCCGGGAGCGCCTTTTCGCCCTCGGCCTTGTCCCCGGAGAAGCCCGGTGTGGCGTCGGTGGGCAAGGCAGCGAGGTCAACCGGCCCTGGGGTGAGACGCAGCGCGGAAGTGTCGAAATCCTTCATGGGCCCATCATCACCTACCCGAGCCCGTCTCCTCCCGCCTCCCCGCCCGTCTCCCGCGG
>JBAQXA010000540.1:0-4199 GCA_049299195.1 Nocardioides sp. | reverse complement strand
GAGTTGCACGGGCGAGGGGCGGTGGAGCGCCTGCTCGTCGCCGGAGACCTGGTGGCTGCTGCGCGGGGCAGGCTCGCCTTGCCCCATGGTGACGAGGCCAGGCGAGCGGCATACGCGCTGAGCGGGTTGGTGTCCCACGCCTCCGCCGCCATGGCCCATGGCTGGGAGGTGGCGGTCGTGCCGCCGAAGCCGCACATCACCGTGCCTCGCGGGCGCAGAGTCAGTGCTGAGCAGCGCCGCGGGGCGGTGATCCACTTCGCTCGACGGCTTCCGCCGGCCGAGGGTTTGGTGACCGCGCCTGAGGTGACGCTGGGCGATTGCCTCCGCTCACTCTCGCCGGCGGAGGCACTGGCCGTCGCCGACTCGGCGCTTCGCCAGGGGGTTGTTGGGGCCAGCGGACTCGCCGAGATCGCCGATCGGTTGCGGGGCACGGGCGCTCCGCAAGCGCGGCGGGTCGCTCAGTTGGCGACCGTGCGTGCCGCCAACCCTTTTGAGAGCGTGTTGCGCTTCCTCGCGCTCAAGGCCGGGCTCGATGTGGAGCCACAGGTGGAGCTCCCGGAGTTGGGGATGACTCCTGATCTGGTGGATCGCAAGCGGCGGCTGGTGCTTGAGGCCGACTCGTTTGAGTGGCACGGCAAGCGCAAGGCGTTGATGCGAGACGCGCGGCGCTACAACGCGATGGTCATCAACGGCTGGGTGGTGCTCCGGTTTTGTTGGGAAGACGTGATGTTTGACCGGGGCTATGTGCTCGCAGTGCTGCGGGATGCTGCACGAATGCTGAACCGTTAGGCGCTGACGGTGGCTCGCCACGCTTGGCGAGTGGAGGAGATCGGCAAACGGTTCCGCATTCAGGCAGAGACCTTGGGTCTGGAGTGGCGCCCGGGGCCTCGTGGGCCGGGCGCTGGGGGCTGGTTGGGCGGGCTGGGGCTAGTCGGAGTGCCCGAAGCCCAGGGAGACGAAAGGTGGCAGGGTGCCGGCGGCGAGGTGATGCAGGACAAACAGCTCGTGAGCGGGGATGGGCTCGGGCAGCGCGGCGAGCGGCCACCAGCTCAGATCGGCAGACTTCTGCGGCTCCAGGCGCTGCGGCGCACCGGACCAGCTGCGGGCGGTGAAGAAGATGTCGATGCGTTGATCGATCGGGGCCTCGGAGTGGCGACGCTGGAGGACGGTCGCGAAGTCGACGGCCGCATCGGTGACACCGATCTCCTCGGCGGTCTCTCGGCGGGCGGCCTGCTCGGCGGACTCGCCCTCTTCGATGTGTCCGGCCGCGGCGGCTGCCCAGTGGCCGTCCATGAAGCCGGTGTTGTGGCGGAGCTGGAGGAGAACCTCAGTGCCGCTCGCGCCCTCGCGGAGCAGGTAGACATAGGCGGCCGGGACGACCGAGAACCTGCCGAGCCCGGGGGGCAGGCTGGCCCCGGGGACAGGATCGTCGCCCGGGGCTGCTGGCTTGCTCAGCGGATGTCGTCGTTCTTGCCGTCGAGGCCGTCGAGCGCGTCCTTGGCCTTTTCGGCGCCGAGATCGGCCTTGTCGCCGAGCTTGCCGCCGGTCTTGTCATCAATCAGGTCGGCAGCCTTGTCGACCGCGTCGCCGATCTTGTCGCCGAACTTGTCGACCGCACCGGCCAGCTTGTCCTTGGCGTCGTCGAGCATCCCCATGTCAGGTCCTTCGTTTCCGGCTGCTCAGGTGGGCAGCGACTGAGTGGAAGACTAACCCGCGTGTCGAAGCCTGCAGAGAAGCAGCCGCCCAGCCGAGCGGGCGTGCCGCGGATCGAACCCGCGCGCGAGACACCCCTCGATGCGCCACCGATCATTGCCGTGGTCGGCGCGACGGCTTCGGGCAAGACGGCGCTCTCCCTCGAGTTGGCCGAGCGGCTGGGCGGGGAGATCGTCAACACCGACGCGATGGCCGTCTATAGGGGCATGGACATCGGCACCGCCAAGGCGAGCGCGGCGGACCGAGCGCGGGCCCCTCACCACCTGTTGGACCTGCTTGAGGTCTCCGAGCCGCTGACGGTGGCGGAGTTTCAGGGCTGGGCCCGGGCGGCGATTGCGGAGATCCGT
The DNA here is from genome assembly GCA_049299195.1 of Nocardioides sp. Classification (GTDB taxonomy): domain Bacteria; phylum Actinomycetota; class Actinomycetes; order Propionibacteriales; family Nocardioidaceae; genus Nocardioides. Next base: position 2,139 of record JBAQXA010000540.1, on the reverse strand, counting down.
GGGCGCGGGCGAACTCCGGTGCTGGTCGGCGGCTCGGCGCTCTATGTGCGGGCGGTGCTGGACCGCTTCGAGTTTCCCGGCACCGACCCAGCAGTGCGCGCATCGCTTGAGACTGAGGCGGAGTCGCTGGGGACGGCGGCGCTGCACGCGCGGCTGGGGGAGCGCGACCCAGAGGCGGCGGCCTTGATCCGCCCGGACAACACCCGTCGGATCGTGCGCGCGCTGGAGGTGATTGCGCTCACCGGGCGGTATGCCGCCGAGCTGCCGGGCTTTGACTACTTTGACCCGCGGACTGTGCAGCTCGGAGTCGATATCGACCGGCCGACGCTGCATCAGCGCATTGCCGACCGGGTGCGGCGGATGTTTGCCGCGGGGCTGGTTGATGAGGTTGCGGGGCTGCTGCAGCGGGGATTGGCCGAGGGGCGGACGGCGCGTGAGGCGATCGGCTACCGCCAGGTGGCGGCATACCTCCGGGGTGAGATCGGCTTGGAGGAGGCGGAGGAGCAAACGGTGATTGCCACGCGCCGGTTTGCGCGGCGTCAGGACTCGTGGTTCCGCAAGGATCCGCGGGTGGTGTGGGTGCAACACGACGACCCCGCGCGGGTGGAGGTGTCGGTTCGGGAGGTGGGCGGCACTGACACCTCAGGCAACAGCAGGCGCGCCGGCAACGAGGGGTAGGCGGTCAGGTCATGGCAACGAAGTACTACACGGCGAGCAGCCTCGACGGCTTCATCGCGGACGAGCACAACTCGCTGGAGTGGCTCTTCGTCAATGACGTTGACCCCGAAGGCCCGATGGGCTATTCCGACTTTGTGAGGGGGGTCGGTGCGCTGGTCATGGGCGCCACGACCTATCGGTGGCTGCTGGAGAATGCGCCGGGTGAGTGGCCCTATGAGGTGCCGACATGGGTCCTGACGCATGGAGACTTCCCGGCACCCAGTGGCGACGTGCGCTTCGCTCGAGGAGATGTCGCCAGCTTGCATGCCGAGATCCAGGCAGTCGTGGGCGAGGGGCTCGCGCGCGATGCTGGCGCGCCGGGTGACATCTGGGTTGTCGGTGGCGGCGAAGTCGCGGGGCAGTTCGCCGATGCGGGGCTGCTCGACGAGGTATGGGTTCAATACGCGCCGGTCACCCTCGGGGCGGGCTCGCCGGTGTTGCCGCGCCGGCTCAATCTCACCATGCTCGATGTCGCCCGCAACCGCGACTTTGCCTGTGCGAGGTATGCCGTCCGCCGCTGACCGCGGGCGCGCCTGGTGGGTTGGGCTGACGGGCCATTTGGCGCGGCGCATTCGGGCCCTGTGGTGGCCCCCCGGGGCGTGTGCGAACCCCGGGTGCGTGCGCGTCATACGTCACTCCAGCCCCACCGGGCAGGCAATCCTGTCGCTTAGCCCGGGAAGTTTTGCCTGCTGGCCGGGCAATTTCACGGCCAACCGGGGAATCCGACAGCCCCGTGGGTCGGCGGTGGGAGGATGGGGGGTGTGGGGTACCGGTTTGTGAAGGGGCATGGGACGGAGAACGACTTTGTGCTGCTCCCTGATCCGGACGGGTTGGTGCATGGTGCGCTTGCGGCCGAGCGGGTGCGGGCGCTGTGCAATCGGCGGGCGGGCATCGGCGGTGATGGGGTACTCCGCGTGATTCGGTCCGCTGCCCTCGCGGAGTTGCTCGACATCGGTGCCGTGCGGTCGGAGTGGTTCATGGACTATCGCAATGCCGATGGGTCGCTCTCGGAGATGTGCGGCAACGGCCTGCGGGTCTTTGTGCGCTTCCTCGTGGCTGAGGGACTGGTGGCCGAAGAGGTTGCCCTTGCTGGGTTTTCGGTGGCGACTCGCGCGGGCGATAAGGCGGTGCGCTTGTTGCCCGACGGACGCATCACGATCGACCTCGGCGTGGGCGAGTCTCGAGGGGAGACCAGCGTGACGGTTGGGGAGCGGGAGATCCCGGCCGTCGACATCCGCACCGGGAATCCGCACGCCGTGGCGTTCGTGGGTGCCCTTGCCGAGGCGGGGGCACTCGCTGCAGCGCCGGGCTTTGATGCGGCGCGCTATCCCGAGGGTGTCAACGTCGAGTTCGTGACCTGGGTCGGGCCGCGGCACGTGGCCATGCGGGTTTTCGAACGGGGCGTGGGGGAGACCCGTTCGT
>JBAQXA010000539.1:0-4100 GCA_049299195.1 Nocardioides sp. | reverse complement strand
ATCGGTTCCCCTTCGTGCCCGACGATCCCGCTCGGCTCGCGCTGGACTGCTACGAGGGCTACAACATCCAGGTCTCCGGCCTGGAGAAGCGACTGAGCGCGATCGGCCAGCCCCGCATCGTCATCGGGGTTTCCGGTGGGCTGGACTCCACCCACGCGCTGATCGTCGCGGCCAAGGCGATGGACCGGCTCAGGCGCCCGCGCAGCGACATCCACGCCTTCACGATGCCGGGCTTTGCGACCGGCGCCGAGACCAAGGACCGGGCGACCCGGCTGGCGACGTCGCTCGGCGTCACCTTCGCCGAACTCGACATCAAGCCCGCCGCCCAACAGATGCTGGCCGACCTCGGTCACCCCGCCGCCGGCGGTGAGCCCGTCTACGACGTGACCTTCGAAAACGTGCAGGCGGGGCTGCGCACCGACTACCTCTTCCGGCTCGCCAACCACCGCGGCGGCATCGTGCTCGGCACCGGCGATCTCTCCGAGCTCGCGCTCGGCTGGTGCACCTACGGCGTCGGCGACCAAATGTCGCATTACAACGTCAACGCGGGCGTGCCCAAGACGCTGATCCAGCATCTGATTCGGTGGGTGATCTCGACCGACCAGTTCGATGAGCACACCAACGAGGTGCTCGCCGAGATCCTGGGCCAGGAGATCACGCCCGAGTTGATCCCGACGCAAGAAGGCGTCAAGCCGCAGGCCACCGAGGACTCCGTCGGGCCCTACGCGCTGCAGGACTTCACCCTCTTCCACGTCGTACGCCGCGGCTCCCGCCCGGCCAAGATCGCCTTCCTCGCCTGGCATGCCTGGCGCGATGCCGAGGCCGGCGAGTGGCCGCCCGGCTTCGGGGAGGCCGAGCGGCCTGCCTACGACCTGGCGACCGTGCGGCGCTGGCTGGTCGTGTTCGTCAAGCGCTTCTTCAGCAGTCAGTTCAAGCGCTCGGCCCTGCCCAACGGGCCCAAGGTGTCGGCCGGCGGCACGATGAGCCCACGCGGCGACTGGCGGATGCCATCGGACGCCTCTCCGGCGGCCTGGTTGGCCGAGATCGAGAGCAACATCCCCGCCTCCTGAGGCCAAAATCCCCGTAACCACCGCGAAACATGAGTGGGCCACACTGGCGGCATGGGTAAGCAGGAGGACTTCGTCCTACGGGCGCTCGAGGAGCGCGATGTGAGGTTCGTGCGGTTGTGGTTCACCGACGTGCTCGGCTTCTTGAAGTCGGTGGCGGTTGCGCCCGCGGAGCTTGAGGGTGCCTTCGATGAGGGCATCGGCTTCGACGGCTCGGCGATCGAGGGTTTCGCCCGGGTCTATGAGTCCGACATGCTCGCCAAGCCCGACCCCTCGACGTTCCAGATCCTGCCGTGGCGCACCGAAGGCCCGGCCACCGCGCGCATGTTTTGCGACATCGTCATGCCCGATCAGAGCCCGTCGTATGCCGACCCGCGCTACGTCCTCAAGCGCACCCTGACCGCGGCCGCTGAGAAGGGCTTCACCTTCTACACCCACCCGGAGATCGAGTTCTATCTCTTCAAGGGCGAGCCCGCGCCGGGGGAGAAGCCGGTGCCGGTCGACCGCAGCGGCTACTTCGACCACACCGCGCAGCACTTCGGTGCCGACTTCCGGCGCCAGGCGATCACGATGCTGGAAGCGATGGGCATCTCGGTCGAGTTCAGCCACCACGAGGGCGGCCCGGGCCAAAACGAGATCGATCTGCGGTATGCCGACGCGCTCACCACCGCCGACAACGTGATGACCTTCCGCACCGTGATCCGCGAGGTGGCGCTGAGCCAGGGGATCTGGGCGAGCTTCATGCCCAAGCCCTTCACCGACCACCCCGGCTCGGCGATGCACACCCACGTCAGCCTCTTTGAGGGCGACAGCAACGCCTTCTTCGAGGGCGGTGCCGAATACCAGCTCTCCCGGACCGGCCGCTCGTTTATCGGCGGCATCTTGCGCCACGCGGCCGAGATCACTGCGGTCACCAATCAGTGGGTCAACTCCTACAAGCGGCTGCTCGGCGGCGGTGAGGCCCCGCCATACATCTGCTGGGGCCACAACAACCGGTCGGCCATGGTGCGGGTGCCGATGTATAAGCCCAACAAGGGCCAGTCGACCCGGGGCGAGGTGCGCACGCTCGACGCCGCCTGCAACCCCGATCTGGCGTTCGCGGTGATCCTCGCCGCGGGGATGAAGGGCATCGAAGAGGGCTACGACTTGCCCCGCGAGGCGGAGGACGACGTCTGGTCGTTGACCGATCGGGAGCGCAAGGCGCTCGGCATCGACCCGTTGCCGCGGAGCCTCGATGACGCCATCGCCATCGCCGAGGACTCCGAACTCCTGGCCGACACCCTCGGCGAGCACGTCTTTGACTTCTTCTTGCGAAACAAGCGGGCGGAGTGGGATTCCTATAGCCGGGAGGTCTCCCACTTCGAGCGGGACACTATGCTCCCGGTCTTGTGAGCTACGACCCTTCCAACCGCCGTGAAGTGATCTATGGCAGCAAGCGAGCGCGCTGGCTGCAGCGGGTCACTTTGATCGTGCTCGTGCAGGCAGCGCTCTTCGCGCTGTGGGCGGTCTTCTTGGTGGTGAAGTTCCGCGACAACGACACGACCGGCGCGGTTCACCTGCGCACCTACTTCCTGATGTTCATGCTGCCGGTGCTGCTGGCCCAGGTCGTGGTCTGCACTCTGGTGCTGAAGTTCTTGGTACGCCGCAACCCCACCGTCCGCCTCCTGGCCACGTTTGCCGGGGGTCTGGCCGTCTTTCAAGCGACGCTGCTGCGCGGCCTACCCGGGATCGTGCTGACGGGCGTCGGGCTCGCGCTGGCGGTGCTGGCGTTGTGGCCCGATCACGGAGCCGACGACGACAGCCCGGCCGAGCCGGAGCAGGCCCCTGACCCGGCCTCCGATGATCCTGCCCCCGATGACCCGGCCTCCGATGACCGCGCCCCTAGCGCCTGAGCCCATGGCAGCCCCCGCACCCTCCCTGTTGGTGATCGAGCACGAGCCCGATGACCCGCCGCTCCGCTTTGGTGCCTGGTTGCAGGCCGAAGGCATCGCCCTCGACGTCGTGCAGGCCTGGGACGGCGACGCGCTGCCCGAGCACCTCGGAGATCACGCCGGCCTGCTCGTGATGGGTGGCTGGATGAGCGCCCATCACGACGAGGAGATCGTCTGGCTCGCAGGCGTCAAGCAGTTGCTGCGGGAGGCCGCACGCGATGCAGTCCCGACGGTCGGCATCTGCCTGGGCCACCAGGTCGCCACGGTGGCGCTCGGCGGACACACCGGCAGCAACCCGGCCGGCATGCAGTTCGGGCTCCTTGAGGTCGGTTGGACCGAGGCCGCCGCCAGCGATCCACTCTTCGGCCCCGCGGTGCGGTCACAACCCAGCCTCGGCATCCACTGGAACGACGACATCGTGCACGAGTTGCCGCCCGGAGGAGAGGTGCTCGCGCGAGCCCCCGGCGGGGAGATCCAGGCCGCCCGCTTCGGCCCCGCGATGTGGGGGATGCAGTGGCACCCCGAGGTCGATGAGCCGATGGTGCGCCGCTGGGCGCAGACCGTCGATCACGTCGTCTATGAGGACCTGGCCGTCGATGAGGACACCGAGCGGGTGCTGGCTGAGATCGATGCCGCGTCGCCCGACCTCGAAGCGGCCTGGCGCCCGCTTGCCCGATCCTTCGCCGCCATGCTCCGCGGAGACTGACCGGTGACCAGGCCGAGCGGGATCACTTCCAAGGGGAGCCTGATCCGCTTGGGGTTCCTGGACACCGAACTGGCGGGCGCTCGGCTGACCGCGCTCGCCGGCCAGGCCGACGTCTTGGCCCCCCTGCTCGGTCGGACCGCCGATCCCGACCAGGCGCTCGGGCTGCTGGTGGACCTGATCGCCGCGGCCGACGCCGCACAAGCGGGCTCCGGGGAGCTCCTGCTGGAGACCCTCGGCGACGACGAGGGTACGGCGATGCGCCTGCTCAGCGTCTTGGGTGCCAGCTCGGCACTGGGCGACCACCTCCTGCGCCACCCCGACCAGTGGCGCGAACTCACCGACCCCGATCTGGGCGCCACCCGCCCGACGGCAGCGGCCATGCGGGCGGGGCTGCTC
>JBAQXA010000538.1:0-4382 GCA_049299195.1 Nocardioides sp. | reverse complement strand
GGAGTATGACGAGCGCACGCTCACCGGTGTTGGCGTCCCGGTCGCTGACGCTGCTGCTCTGGTCAGCGAGCTGCTGGCTCGGGTCGCGGGTTTCGGTCCGCTGCAGCCCTATCTCGATGACGACGGGGTCGAGGAGGTCTGGATCAACGACCCGAGTCGGGTGTTCATCGCCCGCAACGGTCGCCACGAGTTGACCAACCTGGTGCTCACCCAGGAGCAGGTTGACGAGCTCGTCGAGCGGATGCTCAAGCAGAGCGGTCGCCGCATCGACATCAGCCAACCCTTCGTCGACGCGATGCTGCCCGAGGGGCATCGACTCCACGTCGTCCTCCAAGGCATCAGCCGCGACTTCAGCGCGGTCAACATCCGCAAGTTCGTGCTCAAGGCCGCTCGGCTGGCCGACCTCGTCGAGTTGGGCAGCCTCACGCCGACCGCGGCCGACTTCTTGGAGGCCTGTGTCCGCGCCGGCCTCAACATCCTCGTTGCTGGAGGCACCCAGGCCGGCAAAACCACGATGTTGAACTGTCTGGCCGCTGCGATCCCCGGCGGTGACCGGGTGATCAGCTGTGAAGAAGTTTTTGAAATGAACTTTCGCCATCCGGACTGGGTCCCGATGCAGACCCGCCAAGCCGGACTGGAGGGCACCGGCGAGGTCAAGCTGCGGGACCTGGTCAAGGAAGCCCTCCGCATGCGCCCGAGCCGGGTCATCGTCGGCGAGGTGCGCGCCGAGGAGTGCCTCGACCTGTTGCTCGCCCTCAACGCAGGGCTGCCCGGCATGTGCACCCTCCACGCCAACAGCGCCCGCGAGGCGCTGGTCAAGATGTGCACCCTCCCGCTGCTCGCCGGCGAAAACATCTCCGCGCGCTTCGTCGTACCGACCGTCGCCGCATCGGTCGATCTGGTCGTGCATCTCGGCATCGATGAGCAGGGCGTGCGGCGCGTCAACGAGATCGTGGCGGTCCCCGGACGAGTCGAAAACGACATCATCGAGGCGGAACCGGTCTTCGTGCGTTCCGCGGGGGAATTGCGGCGAGCCGGCGGTATGCCGGGACGCCTGGACCGCTTCAGCCGGCTCGGCATCGACCTCCAAAAGATCCTCGGCGAGGCGGTCTGATGGGTGCGCTCATTGGGCTGATCTTCGGGGTCGGGCTCGCGCTCATTTGGGCGAGCTTTGCCTTGCCGCGGCAGGCCCGGCCACACCGTGAGCGGACGCGTCGGCTGGCCGAGTTCCTCGCACGGGCCGGTCTCAGCAACGTGACTCCCGCCGGGTTTTTGGCCATGTGCGCGCTGTTGTCGCTGTTCACCTTGGTCGTGATGCAGCTGATCTCCGGGACCTTCCCGGTGTCGCTCGTCTTCGCGGTGATGGCGGCCTACCTCCCGTTCGCGATCTTGACCGGGCGCGCGCGTCGTCGGCAGCGGGAGTTTGCCGAGGTGTGGCCGGAGGCGGTCGACAACCTGGCTTCCGCCGTGCGCGCCGGGCTCTCGCTTCCCGATGCGCTCACCGGGCTCGGCAACCGCGGCCCCGAGCCACTCCGGCCGGCCTTCACCCAGTTCGGCCTCGACTATCAAGTCACCGGCCGGTTCGGCGAGAGCCTCGACCGGCTCAAGGGTCGGTTGGCCGATCCGGTGGGGGACCGCGTCGTCGAGGGCTTGCGGGTGGCTCGCGAGGTCGGCGGCGGCGAACTCGGCCGCCTCCTGCGCAACCTGTCGGGCTATTTGCGTGACGAGTTGCGGACCCGCTCGGAGATGGAGGCCCGGCAGAGCTGGACCGTCAACGGCGCCCGGCTCGCCGTCGCCGCGCCCTGGCTGGTGCTGCTGGTCATGAGCTTCAACCGCCAGCTGATCTCCCGCTTCGCCACCCCAGGGGGCGGGGTGGTTCTCGCCGTGGGGGCCGGGTTGTGCCTGGTCGCCTATCGGCTCATGGTGCGGCTGGGTCGGCTGCCCGTTGAGCGCAGGATCCTCGCATGACGCTCGGGTGGTGGGGAGCGCTGTGCGGCGCCGGACTCGCGACCGGCCTCTGGATGGTGGTCGCCAGGCTCCAGGTGATTGGCCGACCGCAGCTGTCCGCTCGTGTGCTGCCGTTTGTGCGCGACGTCCCCGGCGTCCCGGTGCGGCATGTGGCGTCGCCAGCCTCGGGTGCGGGAGCGGCGTTCACCGGTGTCTTCGGGCCTGCCCTTGGCCGGGCCGGTGGCCTCGTCGAGCGCGTGCTGGGCGGGAGCGCCAGCGTGACCCGCCGACTCCGCCGGGCGGGGCTCGACCGGACGCTTCAGGAGTTTCGGGTCGAGCAGGTGATCTGGGGGTTGGTGGCCTTCGGGGCGGCCGTGGTGTTGAGCCTGCTGGAGGCGATGCACGATCCCTCCGGCTCGCTGGGCTCATTGCTGTTGTGCCTGGGCGCCTTCGCGGGCGGAGTGTTGATGCGGGAGAACTACCTCACCTCTCAGGTCACCAAGCGCGAGCGGTTGATCATCGCCGAGTTCCCCGCGGTGGCCGAGCTCCTCGCGCTGGCCGTCGCGGCGGGTGAGGGTCCGGGCGCCGCACTCGCTCGCGTCGTACGCCGCAGTGGCGGGGAGCTGTCGTCGGATCTCGCACGCGTGCTGGCCGCCATTCGCACCGGCGAGCCTGTGGGCTCGGCCTTCGACCGGTTCGCCGCCGAGACCGGCTTGTCGCTGGTCGCCCGGTTTGCCCAAGGCATCGCCGTCGCGGTCGAGCGGGGTACGCCGCTCGCCGACGTACTGCACGCGCAAGCGGCCGATGTGCGAGAGGCCGGGCGGCGCGAACTCATCGAGATCGCCGCGCGCAAGGAGGTAGCGATGATGGTTCCCGTCGTCTTCCTGATCCTCCCGGTGACCATCATGTTCGCCTTCTATCCCGGCTTGTTGGGGCTGAGCCTGACCGCCCCATGACCGCCACCCGCCGCCCGCCGCCACCGGCCGGCTGGCGACAGACCGACTCACCGCAGAAGTGTCCAACCGCAGAGATGAAGGAGTGATCCGAAGATGCGAATCAAGTTGAAGTCCCCTTGGCAGTGGTTCTTGGAGCGCGATGAGCGCGGGGATGTGCCGGGGTGGGTGATGATCACGGTGATGACCGCCCTGCTGGTCGGGGCGCTGTATGCCATCGCCGGGCCGAAGTTGCAGAGCATGCTGCAGGCCGCGCTGGACTCGGTGGGCCGCTGAGCCGATGTTGCGGGTTCGACGAGCAGATGACCAGCACGGGGCGGCGGTCGTCGACTTCGTGCTGGTCATGCTCGTGTTGATCCCCTTGGTGTTAGGCGTTTTGCAGGTTGCGCTCGTGCTCCACGTGCGCAACACCCTGACCTCCGCGGCCTCCGAAGGCGCTCGGTATGCCGCCACGCTCGACCGCGGCCCGACGGACGGGGTGGCCAAGACCAAGCAGGAGATCTCGGCCGCGATCGCCGGGCGCTTCGCCCGTGATGTGACGGCCGTCGAGACCCCGGTCAATGGGGTCCCTGGGGTTGAGGTGACAGTGCGGGCGGAGGTACCACCGCTGGGGCTGTGGGGTCCGGGGCTGGTGCTGACCCTGCGCGGCCACGCCGTCGAGGAGCGGCAGTGACTCGGCGCTGGCTCTCGGCCCGCCGCCGTAACAAGGGCGAATCGGGCTCCGCGGTCGTGGAGTTCATCTGGCTGGGTCTCCTGCTGCTGGTGCCCCTCATCTATGTGATGTTGTCCGTCTTTGACGTCCAGCGGGGTGCGTTCGCGGTTACGGCCGCTGCTCGAGCCGCCGGGCGGGCTTACGCGTTGGCCGACAGCGACGGGGCCGGTCGCCAGGATGCGTTGGCCGTGGCGCGGCTGGCCTTCCGCGACCAGGGGCTCGCCGAGGCGCCGATCAATCTCACGGTCCGCTGCGCCCCCGACCCGCGCAACTGTCACTCGGGCGGGGAGACGATCACGGTGACGATCCGGTCTCAGGTGCGGTTGCCGTTGTTGCCCGACGTGTTGGGTGGCAACGCGCCGAGCTTCCGGTTGGATGCGACCCACTCGGTGCCGTTTGGTGAGTTCAGGGAGGGCGCGCGGTGAGGTTGCGGGAAATCCGGCGCCGGTCTGAGGCGGGGCAGGTCACGGTGCTGATCGTCGGCTTCGCACTCGTCTTGCTCCTTGCCGTGGTGGTCGTGGTCGACGCCAGCGCGGCATACCTCCAGCGGCAGGGTTTGGCCAACCTCGCCGACGGCGCCGCTCTCGCGGGCGCGGACGCGGGCGCCCAGGGCGACGAGGTCTACACGACCGGCCTGGAGGGGGAGCGCGCGCAGGTGGTGGCCGCCGCCGCTCGTCGCGGAGTGGCGCGCTATCTGGCCACCAACAACGCTCGGGGCGAGTTTCCGGGGTTGGTCGCGGCGGTGACGGTGGCCGACGACCGGGTCGTGG
>JBAQXA010000537.1:0-1948 GCA_049299195.1 Nocardioides sp. | reverse complement strand
TCGAGGCGCGCGGGCTGCCAACTCGAGCCGTGGTGGAGCCGGCCCGTGCGCACGGTTGCCAAGGCGAGCTGAGACCAGTAGTTCACGAAGTCGTCGACGAATGACGCGGGAGCCGGCGGATCGATGGGTACGACGAGGTGCCCCAGAGACTCCAGCAGCGCACCGCAGCGCTCCACGGCATCCACCACCTCACCGCTCGGGCGCCGGGTCACCGACGAGGTGACCAGCCCGACCCGGAAGCCCGGCCCGCTCGGTCGGCGGACCCAGCCGATCGGCGGCAGGTCGGGGTTGCGCCAGACTCGTTCGGCGGCGGCAAAGAACGCCGCCGTGTCGCGCACCGAGCGGGTCAGCACCCCGTCGGAGATGATGCGCACCGGCAACTGCCGAAACAACGCATCCTGCGCCGTCCGCCCGCGCGTCGGCTTGAGGCCGACCAGTCCGTTGACCGCAGCCGGGATGCGGATCGAACCGCCGCCGTCGTTGCCGTGGGCCAGCGGCACCGCCCCCGCGGCCACAAGCGCGGAGGAGCCCGAGGAGGAGGCGCCCGCCGTGAAGCGCGGATCCCATGGATTGCGCACCGGCCCGAGCCGCGCGTGCTCACACGACGCGCTGAAGCCGTACTCCGACAACCTGGTCTTGCCGAGCGCGATCAGTCCGGTGGCCCGCCACATCCGCGCCAGGTCGCCGTCGGCCCGCGCGGGCGCCGCGACATAGGCGTCGGTGCCGTGCTGGGCCGGCATCCCGGCGAACTCCACGTTGTCCTTCACCAGCGCCGGTATGCCGCGCAAGAGGCCGCCCACCACCGGCTCCCGTCCGTCCGCCACCGGCTCCAAGCCGACCTGGGCCGCCTGCCGCCGCGCCTCGTCATAGCTGCGATAGGCCATCGCCCCAAGGTTTGGATCCACGCGCTCGATCCGGGCGATGGCCGCCTCCACGAGCGCTGCTGCGGTCACCTCACCCGCCGCCAAACGCGTGGACAGACCGACCGCGTCGTCGTGCCCCAACGCGTCGTCGCCGAAGGCGTGCACGCGTCGGTTCATGCCCCCGACCCCGGGGCCAGATCCCCCAACACCCGCGCAGCGGACCGGTGACAATCGGCCAGGTGGTCATCGACCAGACCGATCGCTTGCATCAGGGCATACATCGTGGTCGGCCCGACAAACGCGAAGCCCTGCTTCTTCAGCGCCTTGGACAGCGCCACCGAGTCGGCACTGCTCGCCGGAACCTCCGCATAGGACGCGGGAGCCTGCCGCGAGGCCGGACGGAAGCCCTCGATGAAGGCGACCAGACCGCCCTGCTCGCGCAACCCCACCGTCGCGCGGGCGTTGGTGATGGTCGCCTCGATCTTGCGGCGATTGCGCACGATCTCGGCGTCGGCCATCAACCGCTCGACGTCGGACTCGTCGTAGTCCGCAACGACTTCGGCGTCGAAGTCCGCAAACGCGGCCCGAAATCCCGGCCGCTTGCGCAGGATCGTCAGCCAGCTCAGCCCGGACTGAAACGCCTCCAGCGTGAGCCGCTCGTAGTAGGCGGCCTCGCCCACCACGGGTCGACCCCACTCCTCGTCGTGGTAGCGCCGATAGATCTCCGGCTCCGCTCCCCACGCACAGCGGACCAGGCCATCGGCTCCGACGACGACGCTCATCGCCGCGCCTTGAGTCGCACGTGGGGCAGTTCGGGGGCCGGGATCAGCGGCAGCCGGTCACCGCCGACTTCACCGAAGCGCCCGCTCCCGCCCGCGACCTGCGCCTGCCACTCGTCCCGAAAGGCCACGACCTCGTCGTGGCTACGGCCGATGAAGTTCCACCACATCACGATCTCCTCCCCTAGAGGCTCCCCACCCAACAGCAGCACCCGCGCACCCTCGGGGCCGGCGGTCAGCTGGAGCCGGCTCGGCGCGCCCGACCCCGCCGCGGGCGGGAGGTAGGCAAGCTCCGCAGCCTCCACC
>JBAQXA010000536.1:0-1979 GCA_049299195.1 Nocardioides sp. | reverse complement strand
GGTCCGACAGGGCGTCGGCCACGCCGGCGACGTCGTCGGGCATCTCCTCCACCGACAGGACCGAGGTCAGGTTCCCTTGCGGGTCCAGATCCACCACGAGGGTGCGCCGACCCTGCTGTATGGCGGCCCGCGCGAGGTTGCGGGCAGTCGTGGTCTTGCCGACCCCGCCCTTCTGGTTGCAGGTGGCGAGGACCTTCACGATCGCTCCCCCGTTCTTCCGGCAGGCTGTGCCCTGGCGGCCGTGGTCCTCATGACATATTCCGACGGATCGTTTCCGCTGGTCATCGGCGCGTGCTCCTTGCTGCCTGGTCGGATAGGTGAGCTCGTACTGGGGCTACTGCCCGGGTCTGGTTGAGGACTCTCATCGGTCGTCGTCCACGCCACCTCGAAAGCCCTGGGCCGCGATGGCGTCGCGTCCGGCCTCGAGCATCCGCCCGAGCTGCGTGGCCGCGTCGGCGGCCTCATAGAGGTAGCTGCGGGCCTTGGCGACGTTCTCGGCTGGGTTGCCGTCGTTGTCGTAGACGTCATACACGGCAAGGGAGTCAGCGAGGCTCTGACCGAGCTGCGTCAGTGCCTGCGGGAGTAGGAGCCCAACACCCATGATGTGGCCCAGGGCCTCGTAGACGATGGGTGCCGGGATCGCTCCCCCCAACGTCAGGTGGTTGATCGCGCGCATCGATTCGTAGGACACCTCGGCCCACCCGGCGATGTGTTCGCCTTCCTGGTCGTATCCGGTCAGCGTTCTCCCCCGATAGAGCCGGTTCGCTGGATTCGGTGCGGTCATGATGTGTGGCTCCTTCGGAAACCGGGAGGTGGGTCGTGGGCGCGGGCGGTCTGACCTGCTCAGGCTGCCTTGCCGCTCGGGGGGGCGCCCGATCTTCCGGGCGCCTCCCTTGCCTAGGCGAAGGTCACTGGTCGTCGGTGTCGTCACTCTCTCTCGCAGCCGAGCGGGTCGCCTTCGTCGCCTTCACGGTGTGGTACTTCAGCGAGAACCCGACCTCGGTGGCCTTCACGTGCTGGCCGGTGCGGGCCTCGCCGGTGTCCTTGTCGGCCCACCGGTCCGTGACGATGGTGCCCACGACGACGACCCGGTCGCCCTTGCGCGCGGAGTCGATGATGTTCACCGCAGTGGAACCCCACACCTGCACCCGGTAGCGGTTCGGCTCGAGGTCGCTCCACTCCCCCGTCCGGTCGTCCTGGCGGCGCCGGTTCTCGAGGACGGTCAGGTTCGCGACCTGGTTTCCACTCGGGGTGAACCGCAGCTCGGGGTCGGCGGCGAGGTTCCCGCTGAAGGTGATCGTGCTCATGATGGTGCCTCCTCAGGCGGTCAATCGTGCTAATGGTACCAATGGGTTGAGTTGTGTTATGGGCAGAGTTGTTACTCGGTGTGTTGCGTCCTCTCGATCACCCCGCTTCCGTGAAGTCGATGCGGTGGTGCAGGCGCCATGCCGCGCACGCGACGTCGACCGGGCCGGGCAGGACGTCCAGGTGGGCGGCTGCCTGGTCGTCGAGGTATGCCGTGGCCAGCCCTCGCCCGTCAGCGCGCAGACGCGCCACGCCGGGCTGGGCGGCGTTCATCATCGCCGCGACCCGGGCGTATCCCTGGGCGCCGATCCGCCGGGAGGTGTTGACTCCACAGCATGCGTAACTGACCTCTTGCGGGAGCTGCTCACTGGCGAAGTAGACGAGCGTGTTCGGGGTGCGGTGGTAGGTGTCGTCCTGGCCGTTGAAGCGGCTGCCTTCATACGCCCTGGCGAGGCGGTTGACCTGGCTGGTGGTGGGGCCGTCCTCCCAGCTCACGTGCAGCCATCCGTAGGCACTCCCCCGGTCCATTCGCACGGTGAACCTGACTGTGGGCCATGCAGCCCGCAGCGCCCGGCGGAGCATGGCTGCGGTGTCCTTCGTGCTGATGTCGATGACCTGTGTCACTTCTCTGCCTTTCTGCTATTTCTGCCTTTGTGTCCGAGGAGGGCCGGGGC
>JBAQXA010000535.1:0-9757 GCA_049299195.1 Nocardioides sp. | reverse complement strand
GCGGCCGGCAGGGCGGCCAGGGCTGTTGCCATTTCGGCCGCCCCTGCGTAGCGGTCATCGGGGTCCTTGGCGAGCGCGATGCGCCAGACCTCGTTGAGCCCAACGGCCAACGGGCCAGTGCTCGGCAGTTGCGGGATCGTGCCGTTGAGGTGGCCCAGCGCGGCAGCGACCGAGTCGGTGCCGTAGGGGGCGGCGCCGGTGAGCATCGTCCACAGCAGGCAGCCGGCGGCATACACATCGCCTTGAGGGGTGGCCGCGCCCCCACGACAGCGCTCGGGAGGCAGGTAGGCCCAGGTGCCGACGACTTCGCCCTCTTCGGTGAGCGCGTCGGTGGCGTCGCCCGCCGAGGACGCGCTGCGGCTGGCAATGCCGAAGTCGCACAGGTAGGCGTGCCGGCCGCTCGGGCGGGATCTGACCAGCACGTTGCTCGGCTTCACATCGCGGTGGAGGACGCCCGCTGCGTGGGCATCGGCCAAACCGAGGCAGACCTGCCGGGCCAACTCGATGGCCTCGGCCGGAGGCAGCGGCCCGGCCTTGAGGAGGCTGGCCAGATCTCCCTCGGTGACCAACTGCATCGCGAGATAGCGGAAGCCTCGATCCTCGCCATGGTCATAGATCGCCACGATGTGGGGGGAGTCGGCGGCGACCAGGGCATCGATCTCGCGGTCGAAGCGCTCGCGTCCATCCTGATCGCCGGTCTGGGTGGGGAGCAGGACCTTGAGGGCCACCTGCCGGCGCGGGGTGTCTTGATCGGCTCGATAGACCGCCCCCATGGCGCCGCGGCCGAGCTCGGCGCGGATCTCGTAGCCCGCAAACCGCTCGCCGGGCTCCGGGAGGCTCGGGGTGGCGGTCACCTGGCGAGTTTAGGGGTTGAGGCAGTGGCTAGAGCAGGTGCTCCGAGCCGGTGGCGGCCAGATCGAGCAGCGGCAGATCCTCCGGGGACACCATCCGGGTGGAGACGGCATAGTCCACCAACCGCGCGCGGCGGGTGCTCGCCGCCTGCCCTGGTATGCCGATCAGGCCACGCACTCCGACCTTCGTCAGCTTGTCGCACACATTGTCGAGCTTGCGGTTGAAGCGGGTCTGGGTCCAGCCCAGCCGCTGCGCGGCGGCGCGGGAGGGCGGGATCGCGCCGATCCCACGGCCCTGGCCGCGCAGGACCTGCTCGGCAAGCGCCAGCACGAGGAGCTTCTGCGCAGGGGTGAGGCTGACCCTGCCGACCGTCGTATCGCCGGTCGCTGTTGGCAGCAGCGGGGCTGCGTGCTCCGCAGCGGCGCCCGTCGGCACCGTGATCGTGAACTCATAGACCGTCGGGCCCGCCGTGAACCAGACCGTGGTCTCACCGGGCGGCACCCCCGCCCTGGCGCCGGGGGCGAGCTGGCTGGTCATCCGCCCGGCGGCGTCGCTCATCGCCACGGTGATCAGCGAGCCGACATTGTGCAGCCAGACGCTGCCCGCCTCTTCGGTGACGAGCAGGAAACGGCGATGCAGGTGGCGGTTATCGGAGTCGAGCACGACATCGGCCTCCCGACCGAGGCTGAGCCCGGCCGGCGCGACGGCGTACTCCTCCCCGCAAAACGTGATTGTGCACGTCGTGGGCCCGGCGGGGGAGGTGCCGCCGGCAGGGGTGGGGCCCGAAGCGACTCCCGTCTCGTCCGGCACCGGTGGGCTCATGGCTCCAGTCTGACAGTTGCGCCGCTCCGGTGGAGGTGCCCCATGGGTAGTCCTGCCCATTCCGTGATCGGCCGCCCGGCTTGACGATAAACGAGTACCGAGCCACCCGAGGGGTGGGGAAGAGAAAGGACGGATCTCATGCGAATCATTAGGACCTCGTTGGTGGCTTTGGTCGCCGGCGCCATGACGGTTGGGATGACGGGCGGGCTGGTGGGGGGGCTTACGGGGGTAGTCGCCGCCAATGCTCAGGCCGGGCCGCGGGTCGCCGCGGCGACTCACCAACTGACCGCCGCCGCTCCGGCGAGCGTGCAGGAGAAGAAGCGGATCAAGCGCTTCCGGGTCAAGCTCGTCGCCGATCGACTCGACATCCTCCAGTTCCAGACCATCACCCTGTCTGGGCGGGTGAAGCCGCTGCGCCCCGGCCAGCGGGTCTTCATCCAGACCGCGACCTCGCTGAAGGCCAACGGCAAGCCGAAGTGGGACCTGCTTGAGCGCGTGAAGCTCAACCGGGAGTCACGGTTCAGCTACAAGTTCGTGGCCTGGGAGGCAGGCAGCCCCTACTTCCGGGTCATCAAGAAGCGCGATGGTCGGGTCCGCAAGGGGAAGTCGCCCAAGGTGATGGTGGCGGTTGCCCCGTGGGACGGGACCTTCGATGCGACGCTGACCTGGGAGACCGGGGCCAACATGGATCTGCACGTGCGGCCGCCGTGGTCATCCAAGGCCGAAGAGGCTTGGGAAGGCCAGCAGGAGACCACAAACGGGTTGGAGTATGACTCGGTCGGCAACACCGCCGGGTGCGGTGCGGCTGGAGCCAAGGAGCGGGTGTGGAGCCCCGCCGCGGAGACTAATCTCGCGACCCATCTCGTCTATGTCGTGCAGAACCCCAACGACGGGCCCACGTCGACCACTCCGTGTGGCGACCAGGAGCCGGCGGCCTGGCACCTCGTGGTGAAGGTCTCGGGGCGGATCATCTTGGACGAGACCGGCACCGGCACCTCTGACTACTTCAAGGTTGGCCCGGGCACACCCGGCTGGTAGGCCTAGATCCAGCGGGCAAACCACACCCGAGCGGACCACTCCTGGTGGGTGATCAACTCGGCGGTCCAGATGGGCCAGAACCAAATGAAGTTCATCAGGACCAGCATGAAGAACGAGCCGGCGACGATCACGCCGACCGGCGAGCGGCCCCGGATCCCCAGCGCGGTGATCCGGGGCCGTCCTGCGCCGATGAGCCTGCCCATCGTGAGGGTCAGCGCGAGGACCGTGAACGGCAAGATCGCGATCGCGTAGGAGATGAAGATCGGCCGATCGTCGTAGCGGAACCACGGCAGCCACGTCGCCGCCACCCCCACCACACAGAGCCCGTAGCGCCAGTCGCGCGCACCGAGCCACTGGGTCAGCGCGAACAGCAGGGCGAGCGCCCCGCCCCACCACAAGATGGGTGTGCCCAGCAGCAACACCTGGCGCAGGCAATCCGAACCCGCGGGTGCCTGGCAGCCCTGCTCGCCGGGCTGGATGTCTCCCTCGTAGGAGATGCCGACCGGCCGGTTAAGGAGCAGCCACCCGCGCGGCTTCGAGCCATAGCTGTGCTTGGCGTCGTTGAGGAAGTGGGTGTGGAAGACCCAAATATCGGCGTGGTAGTAGGCCAGCGAGCGCAGGCTCTGGGTGACCTCGCCCCAGCCGGAAGCGTCGGGCTCAGTGGCTGTGGGCCACTGCTCGCCCCCGTCATACCGGGTGTATTGGGTGTTGGAGAGCTTGTCTTCATAGACCGACGCGTGCGCGAGCCAGCCGCCCCACGTCGCCACATAAACGACCAGCGCAACCCCGATGAGCTGCACAAACGCAGGCAGTCCGTCGACGACGGCCGCCTTGGCCCACGCGAGGCGTACGCCGAGTGAGCGGCGCGCCCCGGCGCTCCAGGCCCAGGTCAGCAGCCCGAACGCGGCCAGGGGGATCAACGCGGTCCACTTGGTACCGACCGCGAGCCCGAAGGAGATCCCGGCGAGGAGCAACCAGGGGCGCACAAGCACGGCGCGGACCGAGCCGATCCGCGGGGAGGCTCCGACCGTGGCCTGCTGCGCCAGTCGGATGCGGTGCCACTCGCGATCCGCCACCACGCAGTGCACGCCGCACAGCAAGAACAGGGCAAGGAAGATGTCGAGCAGCGCCAGGCGCGAAAGCACCAGATGCATGCCGTCGAGGGCGAGGAGCAGGCCGGCGACGCAGCCCAGCGCGGTTGATCCGGTGAGCCGCCGCGCCAGCCGGCACATGACCAGCACCATGAGAGACCCGGCGACGGCCGCGGCGACCCGCCACCCAAAAGGGTCCATCCCGAAGGCCTTCTCGCCCAGAGCGATCAGCCACTTGCCGACCTCCGGGTGGACAATGACGGAGGGGTCGGTCTCCCACTGGCCGGTGGTGTTGCCGGCCAGGATCGCGTCATCGGCGCCCTTGACGTAGCGGCGGACATAGCCGAAGTGCAGCAGCGACCAGGCGTCCTTGGCGTAGTAGGTCTCATCGAAGCTGAAGGCGTGGGGCTTGGCGAGGTGCCACAGCCTTAAGAACAGCGCGAGCCCGGTGACCAGCAGCGGGCCGAACCAGCCCCAAAAGGGGTCCAGGTCTCGCCAGGGCAGCGCGGCCCGCTTGACCGCCAACGGGACCGGTTGGTCGTCCGCCGTCCGGGACAGCCCGATCCGCCGGCGCGGTGGGACCGGGGTGATCGTCACTCGGTAAGGGTAGGCCCGCCAGGTGCCGGAGAGTCGTGTGCCCGGGCAGCGACGCGCGCCACACGTGGGAGGATCTGGCCCATGAGCGGGCCAGGGGTTCTTGTGCTGGCGGGTACGCCGATCGGCCAGGTCGCCGACGCCTCGCCGCGCCTGGCAGAGGCGCTCGCCGCGGCCGATGTGATCGCCGCCGAGGACACCCGCAGGTTGCGTCGGCTGCTGCGCGACCTCGCGGTGACCACGACTGCGGAGGTCGTCTCCTACTTCGAGGGCAACGAAGCAGCGCGGACTCCCGGGCTCGTCGAGCGCCTGGAGGGCGGTGCCTGCGTGGTGCTGGTGACCGACGCCGGGATGCCGAGCGTGTCGGACCCCGGCTATCGCCTGGTTGCGGGCGCCGTGGCCGCGGGCGTGCGGGTGACGGCGATCCCCGGCCCCTCTGCGGTGCTGACCGCGCTGGCCGTCTCCGGCCTGCCGGTCGACCGGTTTTGCTTCGAAGGGTTCCTGCCGCGCAAGCCCGGCGAGCGGTCGGCACGGTTGTGCGCGCTGGCGACTGAAGCGCGCACCATGGTCTTCTTCGAGGCGCCGCATCGGACCGAGAAGACGCTGCGAGCCATGGCCGATGCCTGGGGTGGCGAACGCCCGGCCGCGGTCTGCCGCGAACTGACCAAGACCTATGAAGAGGTGCGTCGAGGGCCGCTCGACGACCTCGTGGGGTGGGCGGCCGAAGGCATCCGCGGGGAGGTCACCCTGGTCGTGTCGGGGGCAGCCGAGACCTTCCAACCCGCCGATGACGACGCGGTGCTGGCTGCGGTCGCAGCGCGCGAGAGCCTCGGAGTCAGTCGGAAGGACGCCGTGCGGGAGGTCGCCCGTGCGGCCGGTGTGCCCAAGCGGGCGGTCTACGACCTCGTCCACCGCACCAGCAAGGAGCCCTGAGGTGACCACCGATCGACCACCCGCGCCAGAGCCGCTGCCGCACCCGGTGGTGGACAACCACTGTCACCTCGACATCACCCGCCACCGCGATGATCCCGAGCCCGACATCGAGCGCGCGCTCGCGGAGGCGGCTGCGGTTGGCGTGCCGCGCGTGGTCCAGATCGGGTGCAGCCTGCCGACGGCCGCCTGGGCGGTGGACTGCGCGGAGCGCCATGAAGCCGTGGTGGCGGGGGTGGCACTCCACCCCAACTCCGCGCCGCGATTGGCCGAGCGCGGGGAGTTGGACGCAGGGCTCGGTGAGATCGAGCGGCTGGCGGCGCATCCGCGGGTGCGTGCGGTGGGGGAGACCGGCCTGGACTACTTCCGCACTCCTGTCGGGGAGGGTCGGGCCGTGCAACAGGAGTCGTTTGCGTGGCACATCGACCTCGCCAAGCGGCTCGGCAAGACCCTGGTCATCCACGACCGCGACTCCCACGAAGACGTCCTCGCCGTGCTGGACTCGGTCGGGGCGCCCGAACGCTGGGTGATGCACTGCTTCTCCGGCGATGCCGCCTTCGCCGAGGAGTGCCTGGAGCGGGGGGCCTACCTGAGTTTCTCGGGGACGGTGACCTTCGGCAACGCCGAAGGCTTGCGGGCGGCGGCCGCGCTCACCCCCGGGGATCGACTCCTCGTGGAGACCGACGCCCCCTATCTGACGCCTGTGCCCTACCGCGGCCGCACCAACGCGTCATACCTCATTCCGGTGACGGTGCGAGCGCTGGCGGCGACTCGGAATGAG
This sequence comes from Nocardioides sp., assembly GCA_049299195.1. Classification (GTDB taxonomy): domain Bacteria; phylum Actinomycetota; class Actinomycetes; order Propionibacteriales; family Nocardioidaceae; genus Nocardioides. Next base: position 3,649 of record JBAQXA010000535.1, on the reverse strand, counting down.
GATCTCGGCGAGCTCTGCGAGGCCATCGAAGCCAACACTTTTGCGGCCTTTGGCGGTGCTTGGTAACTCACAGCGCGGCGGTCGGGAGTTTGCAGACGCCCCCAACGTCGTTATCGTTTCGTGATTGTGCGCTCAAATGTGCTGAGGATTCTGGGTGCCGGGAGCCGCCGAATGGCGGCCCGGGCGCTGTTTGGCGACAGTCGTTGGCGGTGGCCGCTCGTGTCGGCGCTCGCGTTCACGCTGGTCGTCGGGGCGCTCGCCTTTGGCTCCCTCAGCCGGTCGGTGACCCTGTCGGTCGACGGCAAGCAGCGGCAACTGTGGGCGATCGGCGGCACGGTCGCTGACCTGCTCGAGCGCGAAGGCATCGCGATCGGCGAGCACGACGTGGTCGCCCCCGCACTCGGCACGGCCGTGCTCGACGGCGGGCTGATCAGCGTCCGCTATGGGCGGCCGTTTGAGCTGGTCGTCGACGGCGCGTCCGCGACGTACTGGGTCCGCTCGACGACGGTCGAAGGCGCACTCAGCGAGATCGGCCAGGGCTACGACAGCGCCCGGCTCTCCCTCTCGCGTGGGCTGACCGTCCCGCGCGGCGGGCTGAGCCTCGACGTGGTGACGAGCAAGCAACTGGTGATCAAGATCGGCGGCCGCAAGGCCGAGCGCAAGGTGGCGACCGCGCTGACGGTCCGCGAGGCGCTGAGCCAGTTGGGCATCGCCGTCGGCGCTGACGACGTGGTCCGACCTGACCTTGATGCCCAGGTCACGCCGGGTGATCGCATCGTCGTCACCCGATTCCGGCTCGTGCTCAAGGACGTCCCCCGGGAGCGGATCCCGTTCCCGACCAAGGAGACCGCCGACGACGAGCTCTTCAAGGGGCAGACGGTCATCGAGCGGCCCGGACGTGACGGAGTCCGCCGGGTGACCTATCGCGCGATCTTCAAGAACGGCAAGTTCCTGCGGCGCGAGGTCGTCGAGAGCGAACTGATCCGCAAGCCGGTCGCCGCGCTGGTGCGCGTCGGCACCAAGGAGCCGATCGCCAACTTCGCCGGCGGCAACACGGTGTGGGACGCGCTCGCGCGCTGCGAGTCCGGCGGCAACTGGGCAATCAACACCGGCAACGGCTACTACGGCGGCTTGCAGTTCTCGGCCGGCACGTGGCACGCCTACGGCGGCACCGGCCTGCCCCATCAGCACAGCCGCGAGGAGCAGATCCGCGTGGCGACCCGCCTGCGCGATGCCCAGGGTGGCTACGGCGCCTGGCCGGGCTGCGCTGCCAAGCTCGGCCTTCCCCGCTGACGCAGCCCCCGGAGCACCGGTAGCCCTGCGGGTCGAATCACGGACCCTCGCGAAGTCGCTACGCGCGGGCTACGGGGCACGTATCCTTGCGCGAGTGTCTGCCCCCCTCTCACCTCCGCCCGACGCGGGGGTGCACCTCCTCGGTCCGGCGGAGATCCGGTCGCTAGCGGCCGAGCTGGGGCTGCGGCCCACCAAGCAGCGCGGGCAGAACTTCGTCATCGATCCCAACACGGTGCGGCGCATCGTGCGCACCGCCGACGTGCGTCCCGAGGACGTCGTCTTGGAGGTCGGGCCTGGTCTCGGCTCGCTCACGCTGGCCCTCGTGGATGCCTGTAGCGAGGTCGTGGCTATCGAGATCGACCCCCTGCTGGCCGCCAGGTTGCCGCGGACTCTCGCCGACTTTGCGCCGACCGCTGCGCATCGGCTCCATGTGCTGGAGGCCGACGCACTGCGGGTGCGCGACCTCCCGGGGACCCCTCCGACGGCGTTGGTGGCGAACCTGCCCTACAACGTGTCCGTGCCGGTGTTGCTCCACCTGTTTGAGGTCTTCCCGAGAATCGCGTCGGGGCTGGTGATGGTGCAGGCCGAGGTCGCCGACCGGCTGGCTGCCCCGCCTGGATCGAGGACCTACGGCGTCCCGTCGGCCAAGGCGGCCTGGTGGGCCGACGTACGCCGCGCGGGTTCGATCGGCAAGAACGTCTTCTGGCCGGCCCCCAACGTGGACTCCGGGCTGGTGGCGTTCACCCGGCGCGAGCCACCCGCGACAACGGCCTCTCGTGCCGCGGTCTTCGCGGTGATCGACGCGGCTTTCGCCCAGCGCCGCAAGGCGCTTCGCGGGGCCTTGCGCACGCTGGCGGGCTCCGCCGACCGCGCCGAAGAGGCGCTGCGAGAAGCCGGGATCAACCCCACCGTGCGGGGCGAGGCTCTCGGCATTGCAGAATTTGCTCGCCTCGCCGAGGCAATCGACCACCTACCCCGCGTAGCCGAGGAGCCCATCCGGTGAGCCCGTCCTACACCGTGCGTGCCCCCGCCAAACTCAACCTCCATCTGGGTGTTGGCGCGCCTCGTCCCGACGGCTTCCATCCGCTCGACACGGTCTATCAAGCGATCGGCCTCTACGACGACCTCACGGCGGGGCAGGGGTCGGAGTTCCGGGTGATGTTTGAGGCGGCCGAATACGTCGATGGGCGTGCGCTTCCGGGCCGCGGCGACAACATCGTCGATCGGGCAGCCGCAGCCCTAATGGCCGAGGCGAAGCGACCAGGTCTCCCCGGAGCCGACGTCCGGATTCGCAAGGACATCCCGGTGGCCGGGGGAATGGCGGGCGGATCCGCCGACGGTGCCGCGGCACTCGTCGCCCTGGATCGGCTCTGGGACCTGCAGACTCCCGACGACCGCATGCTCGCCCTCGCCGCGGACCTGGGGAGCGACGTCCCCTTCGCGCTGGTGGGCGGGACGGCCCACGGCACGGGTCGGGGGGAGCTCGTCGAGCCGATCGTCGACCGGGGGACCTGGTGGTGGGTGGCGGCACTCTCGCGTGAGGGGCTGTCCACGCCCGCGGTCTACCGACGATGGGACGAGATGTTCCCCGACGCCTCGCCGGAGCCAACGTCGAGCCTGGCCGTGATCGAGGCGATCGGGAGCCGCAACCCGGGCATCTTGGCTAAGGCGATGCACAACGACCTTGAGGCGGCCGCGTTCGACCTGCGGCCCGATCTCGAAGCGACCTGTCGCCGAGGAGAGGCCGAGGGCGCCCTGCGTGGCATGGTCACCGGCTCGGGGCCGACGTGCGTCTTCTTGTGCGCGAGCGCGGAGGAAGCACGGGCGGTGGCGGGCGCGATGCGCGGCGACGAGAGCCCCGTCTTGGTGGCTACGGGCCCGGTCGCCGGAGCGCACCTCGTCCCGAGCTGGTAGGCCTGCCTGGCTGCCTGCCTGCCCTATGAGTGCCAGTGCCTGCCTGGATGCTGAACCGTTTCTCCGAAGCGATGAGCTCTTATGCGGGGCGGGCACCCGCGAACGGCAAACGGTTCAGCATTCGTGCAGGTAGGTCGGCCTTTCGGCCGCCGGCGCTAGCCGATTTGCTCGCCCAGCTCGTACCAGCGCTCTTCGAGCGCGGCGAGTTGCTCCTCGAGCGGCGTGATTCGCTCGGTGGCTGCTGCCAGGCCGAGATAGTCGCTGGGGTCATGGGTGGCCAGCGCGGTGTGGGCGGCGTCGACCTGGGCCTGGAGCTTCTCGAGTTTGCGCTCCACCGCCGCCAGCTCCTTTTGGGCGGCGCGCAGTTCGGCGCCGCTGATGCGACTGCCGCTCACGGGCTCCGGGGCTGCCCCGGCGAGCACGCCAGGGCGGCCGTCGGTGC
>JBAQXA010000534.1:0-2233 GCA_049299195.1 Nocardioides sp. | reverse complement strand
CCGTGGCCGGGCAGCAGCGTGCCCATGTCCTTGATGCCGAGATCGCGCTTGACCTGAGATTCGATCAAGTCGCCGCAGGTACCGACAATCACCAAGACCGGGCCGAGCACCAGGCCGACCCACCAGTGCGTATCGAGCAGCCAGATCGCGCAGCAGATGGCGCCGATGATCGAGAAGACCATCGATCCACCGAGCCCCTCCGACGACTTCTTGGGGCTGATCGCGGGCACCATCGGGTGCTTTCCAAACAGGACGCCCGCGGTGTAGCCGCCGACATCCGAACAGACAAGCACGATCAAGAAGGTCAAGACGCGGTAGCGACCCCCATCGGGATCGCCGTGCAGACCCTGCTGCACCATGTCGACCGCGAAGACAGCCATCAGCGGAAGCCAGGCCAGGATCAGCAGCGAGATGCCCGCGTCACGCGTGTAGTTCTGCGGCGCCGCCGAGAGGCCCTGCGCGAAGAGCTTCCAGGCCAGGATCACCAGCGCGGTCGCCGCGAAGGCGATGAGCGCCCCGTGCAGCCCCCACGGCCAAGTGGACCAGATGATCGCCTGTCCACCGATTAACAGTGGAACGAGGGCGACATCGCGGCCACCCTCGCGCATCCGCTTCGCCACTTCCCAGGTGGCAACGGCGATCGCCACGGCGACGACTGCGAACCACAGTCGCGGCACAAAGACGAGGCAGGCAATGAGCCCGGCCCCGAGCCCCACGCCCACGCCGATCGCGGCAGGTAGGTCGCGACCGGCCCGGGACTTCTTCGGCTCCGCGGTGGTGCTCATACCTCGAGCAGCTCGGCTTCCTTGTGCTTGACAAGCTCGTCGACCTGATCGGTGTAGCTGTGGGTGGTCTTGTCGAGTTCCTTCTCGGCGCGCACCACCTCGTCCTCACCGGCTTCGCCGTCCTTCTGGATGCGCTTGAGCTCGTCGACGGCCTTGCGTCGCACGTTGCGCACCGCGACCTTGGCGTCCTCGCCCTTGCCGCGCGCCTGCTTGCCAAGGTCACGGCGACGCTCCTCGGTGAGCTGCGGGATCGCCACCCGGATCACGTTGCCGTCGTTGGTCGGGTTCACGCCCAAGTCGGAGTTGCGGATTGCGGTCTCCACGTCGCCCATGATGTTGGCCTCGTAGGGCTTGATCACGACGAGGCGCGGCTCCGGGGTGTTGATGCCGCAGACCTGGGTGATCGGCGTCAGCGAGCCGTAGTACTCCACCATCACCTTGTTGAACATCGCCGGGTTGGCGCGGCCGGTACGGATGGAAGCCATCTCATCGCGTAGGTGCGCGACGGCCTTCTCCATCTTCTCTTCGGCGTCGAGCAGGGTTTCGTCAATCATCGTGTGGATCCTTATCGGTCAAGTCGAGTCGTGTGCGTGTGGCGTGCTGAGGTTGCTGGACGACGGCAGCTGCGTCAGGAAGCGACGAGCGTGCCGATACTCTCGCCTGCGACGGCGCGCGCAATATTTCCCTGCTCCAAGAGATTGAACACCAGGATCGGCATGTTGTTGTCCATGCAGAGCGAGAAGGCGGTGGCGTCGGCAACCTTGAGCTCGCGCTCGAGCACCTCGCGGTGGGTGATCTGGCGGAACAGTTGCGCGTCCGGGTTGGTGCGCGGGTCGTCGGAGTAGACACCGTCGACGGCCTTGGCCATCAGCACTGCCTCGGCCCGGATTTCCAGCGCGCGCTGTGCCGCGGTCGTATCGGTGGAGAAGTACGGCATGCCCATGCCGGCGCCGAAGATCACCACGCGCCCCTTCTCCAGGTGACGCACCGCCCGTAGCGGAAGGTAAGGCTCGGCCACCTGGCCCATGGTGATGGCCGTCTGCACGCGGGTATCGATCCCGCGCTTCTCCAAAAAGTCTTGCAGCGCAAGGCAATTCATCACGGTGCCCAGCATGCCCATGTAGTCCGAGCGCGAGCGGTCCAGACCGCGCTGCTGGAGTTCCGCACCGCGGAAGAAGTTGCCGCCACCAATGACGACGGCCACCTGCACTCCGCTGGCCACCACCTCGGCGATCTGATCGGCGACGGTACCGACAACGTCGGGATCCAATCCGACCGATCCACCGCCGAACATCTCGCCGCCCAGCTTCAGCAGTACCCTGCCGAATCCGCCGCGCCGTGGGTCTGTCTGCGAGTCTGTCATCATGTCCCTTCGCCGGTATCGGAGGGCCCGGAAAGATCAGCGGCCCAAACTCCACCAATCATAGTGGTGACGGGCCGATGAAAAC
>JBAQXA010000533.1:0-5484 GCA_049299195.1 Nocardioides sp. | reverse complement strand
GGTGGAGCACGCCCTGGCCGCGGTCGACGCCCCGATGGCAGCCACCGGCAGTCCGCGGCCTACGTGGGTCCTGCTGCTGCAGGCCACCTCACCCGTGCGGCACCCCGGCACGATCGACCGGGCGATCGCCCAGGCTTTCGACACCGGGGTCGACTCCCTGGTGGGAGTCGTGCCGGCGTCGCCCTTCCTGTGGCGGGGGCACCCCGAGGTCACTCCGGCGTATGACGTGGCTCGGCGCCCGCGCCGCCAGGACTTCGCGCCCGGCGACGAGGTCTTCCGCGAGACCGGCTCGCTCTATCTGACCCGGCGCGAGATCTACGAGCGTGAGCACAACCGGATCGGCGGCCAGGTCGGTCTGTTTTTGATGGCGGCCGACGAAGGGCTCGACATCGACACCGAGGACGACCTCCAGGTGGCCGCCGCGCTCCTCGGCCGAGGCTGAGGGTTCACCCCTAGCAACGGGCGCTAGCGGGGTGGAGTGGTGCCACCTGGTGGCACTAATCACCCCCACAAGGGCCGCAAGGTGCCGCCGTGCCGTTGCCTTCGCCGGGCGCAGTGTTTGGGAGGATGGGCAGGTGCTGATCGAGCGGGAGTTGAGTGACCTCGTTGTCTACTCCCAAGACGCCATCGGTCGGGCGCTGGAAAAGATCTCCGCCAACCGCTCCCACGTCGTCTTCTGCGTCGACGAGCACGGCCGGCTCCTAGGGTCGCTGACCGACGGCGACTTCCGTCGCTGGGCGGCACCCCAGGCGCGCCCAGACCTCGCCACGGCCGCGATCGAGGTCGCCCACCGCGATCCCGTGAGCGCCAGCGTCGATGCGGCGCCCGCCTCCATCGAGCGGCTCTTCGCCCCCGGCATCGACCTGATCCCGCTCGTCGACCGCGTCGGCCATCTCAAGGCCGTGGCAATCCGCCGCGACGACCGACTCCAGGTCGGCCGGCACCTCGTCGATGACGACAGCCCCGCGCTCGTCATCGCCGAGATCGGCATCAACCACAACGGGTCGGTCGACCTCGCGCGCGAGTTGGTAGATCGGGCCGTGGCTGCCGGCGCCGACGTGGTGAAGTTCCAACTTCGCGATCTCGACGCGCTCTATCGGCAGGGCTCCGACCGGGCCGGAGAAGATCTGGGTCCGCAGTACACCCTCGACCTGCTTGCCCGCTTCAACCTGCCTGCCGAGCAACTGTTCACCGTCTTCGACCACTGCCGCGACGTCGGCATCGAGGTGATGTGCACGGCGTGGGACCCGCCCAGCGTGCAGCAACTCGCCGACTACGGCGTCCCGGCCCTCAAGGTCGCCTCCGCCGACCTGACCAACCACGCCCTCCTGCGCGAGATGGCCGCGACCGGTCGACCCCTGGTCATCTCGACCGGTATGTCGACCGAGCAGGAGATCCGCGAATCGGTCGCCGTGGTCAGGGAGTCGGCGGTGCCGTTCGCGCTGCTGCACTGCCAGTCGACCTATCCGGCGCCGTTTAAGGACCTCAACCTGCGCTACCTGACGCGGCTCGCCGAGATCGGTGGCTGCCCGGTCGGCTACTCCGGGCACGAGCGCGGCTTCCACATCGCCGTCGCGGCCGTCGCCCTGGGCGCGAAGATCATCGAGAAGCACATCACCCTCGATCGGTCGATGGAGGGCAACGACCACCAGGTCAGCCTGCTGCCCGACGAGTTCGCCGCGATGGTGCAGCAGATCCGGGAGGTCGAGAGCGCCCTCGGCACCAGCGCCCCGCGTAGCATCTCCACCGGTGAGCAGATGAACCGCGTCAACCTCGCCAAGAGCCTGGTCGCCACCCGCGCGCTCGCGCTCGGGGAGACGATCGCGGCCGCGGACGTGACGATCAAGAGCCCGGGCCGTGGCCTCCAGCCCAACGGTTATGACCGCCTCGTCGGCCGCGCGACGATCCGCGAGATCGCGGCCGGCGACTTCTTCTACCCCGCCGATCTCGGCGATGCCGCCCTGCGGGGTCGGCAGTTCCGGTTCCGGCGGCCGTGGGGCCTGCCGGTCCGCTGGCACGATGTCGACGCCCTCACCGCTGACTGCACCCCGGACTTCTTGGAGTTCCACTTCTCCTATGCCGATCTCGAGGTCGACGTCGAGGAGGTGATGACAGCGGTCGCCGCCGAAGCAGGCTTCGATCGGCCGCTGCCGATGGGCTACGCCTGCCACAGCCCCGACCTGTTCACCGGGGACTTCCTGCTCAACCTCGCCAGCGATGACGACGCCATCTGGGAGCGCTCCATCGCCGAGTTGCAGCGCGTCATCGACCTCACCCGCAGCTTGCGCCCCTGGTTCGCCGGCTCAGCCGACTCCTCGGGCATTGCCGCGAGCCAGGATCCGGTCGTCATCGCGAGCCTCGGCGGGTTCACCAAGAGCGGCCACGTCGCCCCCAGCGCGCTCCCCGCCATGTATGACCGAGTCGCGGCCGGGCTGGCTCGCCTCGACGAAACGGGGGTCCGGCTCTGTGCCCAGACGCTGCCGCCCTTCCCGTGGTACCTCGGCGGTCAACTCTTCTGCAACCTCTTCGTCGGGGCGGAGGACACCGCCGCCTTCGCCGAGCGCCACGGGCGCCGGTTGTGCCTCGACGTCAGCCACACCAAGCTCGCCGCCAACTACGCGGCCCGCCCGTTTGCCGAGGTCGTCGGCCAGTTGGCGCCGTACGCCGACCACCTCCACCTCGTCGACGCCACCGGCATCGACGGCGAAGGGGTGCAGGTCGGCGACGGCGACATCGACTGGCCCGAGCTGATCGCCCTGCTCGACGAGCACTGCCCCCAAGCCGGGTTCATCCCGGAGATCTGGCAGGGCCACGTCAACAACGGTGAGGGCTTCTGGGTCGCCCTGGAGCGGCTGGAGACCTGGGGGTGAACGGGGCCGCGGCGGCCAGCGCCGACCCCATTGCGCTCTGGGTGGTCCCGGTCGCGGAGATCGGCGGCGTCGCCCGCCACGTCCTCGACGCGGTTGCCGCCGGCATCCCCGGGTGGCGGATCTTCACGCTGACTCCTCCCGGCCCACTGGCCGACGCGGTCCGCGAGATCGGTGGCGCGGCCTTGACTGGGGCCTTCGGCCCCGATCACGGGCTGCGGGCCTCGGTCGCAACGCTGCGTCATACGGTCACCCGGCTGCGTCCGGCGGTGGTCCACACCCACCTGGCGTATGCCGATTTGGTCGCCGCCGCCACGCTGCTCACGGGTCCACGCACTGGTCCGCACATGGGCCCGCGCACCGGCCCGCGCCTCGTCAGCACCGAGCACGGCATTGCCGGTCCCGACCTCGTATATCACCGCAGCCCGGGCCAGGCGCGGGCGATGGCCTGGGCCCACCGCGCCCGCGTCGAGCGCTATGACGCGTTGATTGCGGTCTCGCAGGCGACAGCGGCCGCGATGCGGGAGAAGTGGCACCCCAGGGGCGCGGTGACGGTCATTCCCAACGGGGTCGACCGAGTCCCGCCGGGCCCAACCGCCCCCGGTCCAACCGTCCCCGGTCAAGACCCGCCTGGGCTGCGCATCCTCTCGCTCGCCCGCCTGGCCCCCGAGAAGCGGGTCGATCTGCTCCTCGAGGCGTTCGCACTGGTCGCGCGCACGCATCCCGAAGCACACCTCACGCTGGCCGGTATCGGCCCCGACCACGACCGCTTGCGGGCCCAGGTGGCGAGCCTCGGCCTGACCGATCGAGTGCAGCTGCCCGGTTTCGTCGACCCCGCTCGCGCGCTGGCCGCGGCCGACGTCGTGGCGATGCTGTCGGTGTGGGAGAACTGTTCCTACACCCTGCTCGACGCGATCGCGCGTCACCGCGGAGTCGTGGCTACCGCCGTCGGTGGCAACCCGGAGCTCTTGCCGCCCCAGTGCTTGGTCGGCGACGCGACGAGTGCCCCCGAGCCGGACCAGGTCGCGGCTCGCCTGATCGCCCAAGGCCTCCAGCCGAGCGAGCGCCCGGCGCTTCCCAGCGACTGGCCCACGGTGGCTGAGATGACGGGACGGATCGCCGCGATCTACGGTCAGGTGCTGAGCAGCGCAGGCGGGAGGTGGCGACCATGGAGGTAGGTAGCGGGCGGCGCCGACTGGCCCCAACCCCGCACACCGTGTGGGACCTGCCCGACGACCGCGCCGACGAGGCGGCAGCCAAGGCCGATCGCGAGATCCGACTCACCGACTTCCTGCTGTTCTTCGCGGTCCCGTTTGCCGGGGTCGCGGTGAGCAGCGGGCGGGTTCCCCTCAACGAGCTCGCGATGATCGTGCTCCTGGCGTTCTGCGCCCTGCGCACGCCCCCGACCTCGCTCCGGCTGCCGACCTGGGCTCCGATCGGCATCGTGCTGATGTTCGGCACCCTGACCCTGTCGGCCTTCCTCAACGACGTCACCGCCGAACGCCGCCTCGTCCACGTCGTCCTCTATCTAGGCGTCGTCCTCGCGCTCGCCACGGGCCGGGTCTCGCTCCCCTCGGCCTCGGCCGGAATGGGCACCGCGCTCGTCGTGGTCTCCGGACTCGGCTACATCGGCCTGAGCACCTCGGCCTACACCGATCGCCTGACCGGCTACTTCAGCGACCCCAACGTGGCGGCGTTCTATCTGACCACCCTCGGCGCCGTGTCGATCGCCCACCTGCCCTGGCCGCGACTGCGCTGGATCCTGGTGCTGCTGTTTGCGGCGGGGGTGCTGCTGACGCTGTCGCGCACCGGGCTCCTCGCGGCGAGCTTCGGGCTGATCTGGATCCTCGTCGGCCGTCGCCTCGGCGTGTTTGGCGGCGCCGCCCTCGTCAGCTTCCTCGTCTGGCTGGTCGGCAACCTCCCCGACCAACTTCGCCTGTTTGGCCCGTTCTCCGACCGCACCGGCAGCGACGCCCTGCGCGAGCGCGTGATCAATGCCGAACTCGACCTGCTCCGCAGCGCGCCGATCTATGGACACGGTCCCGGCACCTCCCAGGTCAACGTGGCCGACCAGACGTTCTTCTTCCACTCCAGCTATCTGGCCACCCGCAACGAAGGCGGGTGGATCCTGCTCACCGTGATGCTCGGCCTGCTCGCCGCCGCCTTCGTGGGGCTGGTCACCTACGGCCGCCGCAACGACGTCCGGGCGGTATGGTGCCAGGTCGCCTTGCTGACCACGCTGGCCATGGCGGTGACCCTGGGTGAGGTCTTCCTTGAGATGCCCACGGCGATCGCGCTGGGCTACGCGATCCGGACGCGGCTGATGCTGCAGCGCGAGGACGGCGTCCCGTGACGGTCCACCTGCTCGCCAACCAAGGTGCCATCGGTGGCGGCGAGACGATGCTGCTGCGGTGCGCCACCACCTTGACCGATCTCGGGGTCAGCGTCGAGGTAGTTGCGCCGGACTATCCCGACGAGGTCGCGCGCGCCGCCGCGGAGGCGGGGTTGGCGACCCGGCGGATCGGGGGCGATTCCCGCGGGCAGTATGCCGCTCGGCTGGCCGCCTGGTCTCGGCGCAGCGATGGCCTGCTGTGGGCGCACGGGTTGCTGCCCGCGC
>JBAQXA010000532.1:0-4942 GCA_049299195.1 Nocardioides sp. | reverse complement strand
GGTTCGGCTGCCCGTGCAGAACACGCTTCGCCTCGCCGAACGGCAGCGACGCAGGCGGACTCTGCGGGCCAAAGTGACCCAGTTCGGTTTCGCTATCCCCGCCCAGTTCAACACCTTTGAGGCAACCTTCCAGTCACGGCGGAGGCAACGCGCGGGCAAGCTTGCGGAGTTGGTCGGCCGCCACGGCCCCCTGGTTCGCGGACAGCTAGCCGCCCACAAGGCCTTCGATCTCGCTCAGGGAGGTGCCCACAGACTGCGCACCCGTGCCTATCAGTGGGAGGAAGCGCACCGGGCAGACGAGGAAGCAGCGGTGGGAGATTGGCGTCGAGACGCCCCCCTCCTCCTCGACCTCGAAGCGGCGTTCGTTCCCTTCCTTGAGCGCCTCCGGCCTGACGTGATCCATGCCAACGACATCACGATGCTTAACTCCGCGGCCGTCGCAGCAGCCCGATTGCGGACTCGGGGTCACGCGGTCAAGTGGATCTACGACGCCCACGAGTACGTCTCCGCCGTCGACTGGCCAACGCCACGCCTGATGAGCGCCTACCCGCAGCTCGAGCGTGAACTGATCTACACGGCCGATGCCGTGGTCACGGTTTCACCCGAAATCGCCCAAGAACTCAAGGGCGACTACAGACTGCCGCAACTGCCCGGGGTCGTGCGCAATACCCCCGTGCGGGCGGAGATCAACGCGGAGGGCGCCCCGTCGGTGAGGGAAACCGCCGGCCTCGACGCGGAGACACCGCTCCTTGTCTATTCGGGCTACTTGCACACCCAGCGAGGGTTAGACCGCGCGATTGCAGCCCTCCCGAACCTTGATGACTTCCACCTAGCCATCGTTGCCGGCAAATCCAACGCCGAGCTACGGCAACTCCAGGATCAGGCCATCCGGCTTGGCGTCCAGGACCGAGTACACGTCGTTCCCTACGTGACACCCACCGCCGTCCCGGCCTACCTCTCGAGTGCCGATATCGGCATCATCTGTTCGCACCGCACCCTCAACTACGAGCTGTCCCTCCCCACCAAGCTCGCGGAATACCTGCATGCCGGACTTCCGGTTATCGCCAGTGACCTGCGCACCCTGTCGAAGTTCGTGCGGGAGCACCAAGTGGGCGAGGTCTTCGACCCGGATGAGCCGTTGTCGTTTGAAGCTGCCGTGGAGCGACTCCACCCGCGCCGCCAGGAAGTCTCGGCCAACATCACGACCGCGCTGCTCGAAGAACTCTCGTGGGAAAACCAGACCCATTCCTTGCTGGAGCTCTACTCCCGCCTCTCGGACAGGCGCCCAGCTCCGCCGAAGAAGGCGATCGGTTGGGGACTGCGCGAAGGCCCGCAGACTCGCGAGTCAGCACCCGAATCCACTGAGGATGGCCCGCAGCGAGGAGCTTGGCGCGAGCTGAGTCCCAAGTCCACGGTGCGTTTGGGCCTGGGTCCTGCCAACTTCGCTGGCCAGCTGGCGGCCTACGCCCAGGCCGTTACGGCCGCTCGCAGCGACATCTCGGCCGAGGTCGTCATGCACGTCAACAGGGAGTCCTTCGCCTACCCAGCCGACGTTTATGTCAAAGGCCAGGCGTTGCGTCGACTCGACATGCAGCTCGAGCAGGTCGAACGCGTCCTGCCCCGCTACACCCACTTGTTGGCGGATGCTTTCCGCCCCATCTTTGGCCCGCTCAATGGCGACTCGATCGCCGGGGATCTGCCCGCGCTGCGCCATGCCGGGATCCGCGTTGCCCTCCTGAGTCATGGCACGGACGCCCGCCACCCGATCCGGCACATGGAGCGCAACCCGTACTCGCTGTACTTCGATGCACCGGCGGGGTTCTTCCACGGCCGGGTGGAGGCCGTCGAGCGGAACCATCGCACCGCTGAGGAGTCCCAGCTTCCGATCTTTGTCACGACACCAGACCTGCTGGACGATCTGCCCATGGCACATTGGTTGCCCCTCGTCGTCGATCTGGAGTCCTGGCACACCGACCGCAGCGTCTTTGAGCGACGTCGGCCACTGGTGCTTCATGCACCTTCCAGGAGGTGGACCAAGGGCACTGACCGCTTCGCCGAGGCTCTTCAAGCGTTCGCCGACTCAGGCGCTATCGAGCTCGAGCTGGTCGAAGGGCTCCCCTGGATGGCCATGCGGGAGCGAGTGCAGAACGCCGATCTGGTCATCGATCAGTTCGCCGTTGGGTCCTACGGTGCATTCGCCTGCGAGGCGATGGCGGCCGGGAAGCCCGTGATGGCCTACCTCAGTGAGGGGGTGGCTGAGACCCTCGGTGCGGAATGCCCGATCATCAACACCACTCCCACGGGAATCGTCGAGGCCATCAGCGCATTGTTGGATGACCGAGACGCCGCCGCCCGTATCGGTCAGGAATCCCTGGCGTATGCGCGAAAGTTCCACGACGGAACCCGCTCGGCAGAGGTTCTCCTCACCCACTTCATCGATCAGGCCTGACGCTGGCGCCAAGGGGCTGACCCCGGGTCGAAGCCGTGGGTCAGCGGTTGGCGCGCTCAGCCAAGACGCGTACCACCATCTCGGCTGCCCGCCCGTCGCCGAACGGGGTCGCTCGGGCGATAGCAGGCACGGGGCGTCGGACGAGCCTGTTGAAGTCTCCTGGCGGAAGCTGCTGCGGATCCGGCGCCAACACATTCCAGCCGTCGGTCAACGTTTCGACCCACTCCGTCTCCGGACGGATGGTGGTGGTGACCCGCCCCAGCAGGTAGGCCTCCTTCTGCAGGCCCCCGGAGTCTGTGACGACGCCGCTGGAGGCGAGCACGGCCGCCACCAAACCGGCATACGGGAGTGGGCGACCCACCCGCACCGACCCGCGATTGAGCTCGAGTCCGTGACTGGCCGCCTTGGCCACGAGCCTTGGATGCGCCAGCAAGGCCACCGGCAGGGGCAAGTCGGCGAGAGCCCCGAGGATCCCGTTGAGGCGCTCGGGATCATCGGTGTTGTCGGGGCGGTGGAGCGTGCACAGCAGGAAGGGCTCGGCGGGGTTGATGCCGTCGGGTAAGCCGTCCACCGATCCGCCAGCCGCAAGCACTCGGTCTCGCACCTGAAGGCACACATCCACCATGACGTCGCCGACCAGGACGCTTCGGTCGGCCAGGTTCTCGTCGGCGAGATGGCCCATGGCGACCTCGGTAGGCGCCAGGAGAAGGTCGGCCGCGTGATCGGTCAAGACCCGGTTGTGCTCCTCGGGCATGCGCCGGTTGAAGGAGCGCAGACCGGCTTCGAGATGCGCCACCGGGAGGTGCAGTTTGACGGCGGCGAGAGCGGCGGCAACCGTCGAATTGGTGTCGCCATAGACCAGCACCCAATCGGGGGCCACCGACTCCAGGATCGGGTCGAGCTGGGTCAACATTGCTCCGGTCTGGGCACCGTGGCTTCCGGAGCCAACACCCAGATGGATGTCGGGATCGGGAATGCCCAACCCGCTGAAGAAGACATCGGAGAGGTCGGCGTCATAGTGCTGGCCCGTGTGCACGATGACGTGTTCATGCCCGGCGGCTTCCATCGCAGCGGCCACGGGAGCAAGCTTGACCAGCTGGGGGCGGGCGCCCACCACACTGAGAACCTTCATGTTCGACCCTTCTTAGTTGACGTCGATGATGCGATCTTCATGGTGCTTCCTGACCGAGCTGGCGGGAGATAAACGGGACCAACGCCTCGGCGTACTGCCGGGTCAGGTGGGAGTAGTCCCGATAAACCACCAGTCCGCCGATGACTGGATAGCACCGGGTGTCATCGCAGAACTGATTGCGCAGCGAGATCAGGTGCACCCCGGGGTCGCCCATACCTGCAGCCGCGCTGCTGATCGCGCGGCCGGTGGGCATGGCTTCCTCGACCGGGACGCTGCACCGAATCGGTTGTTGAAGCTCTTCGAGACAGCTCGGGACATAGTCGCCGTTTGTTCGCGGCACTTCCTCCATCACGTAGACCGGCAACCCGGCAGCGCGCAGCTCACGCCACACCGCCTGAAAGCCGTCAACGGACGGGTCGGCGTAGGTGGCGTCGGCCGGGCTGTGAAAGCGGTAGGCGGTGGAGTAAGCCGCGGTAAAGACTGCGGAAACCTCGCGGTCGGCGGTCAATGCGGTGACAACGCGGCGCACCCACGCGGCGCAGTCGAGTGGGTTGGACCGAGCGGTCTCCCCCGGAACCTCACGCAGGGCGTAGGTCGCCGGACAACTGCTCTTGGTGAAGGTCCGCACGTGCCAGCCACGCTGCCTGCCGATCAGGTCGAGGGCGGGGAACCACTGCTTGGCGTGGGAGTCACCGATGAGCGCGACGGTGGCGCTGGCCGCCTTCTTGGGGGCGCCGAGTTCGCAACTGATGAGCTCGTGCCCCGGCATACCGGCCGCACATCCGGGATAGGCCTCATTGGTGTTCTGCCGCATCGCCGCGACCGTGGAGGGGTAGTACGGGCGCTTTCCGCTGACCGACGGACACTTGTTGGCCGGATCGAGAGCCCCCGGTCCGACGCACGTCGTCGTCGCGGTGGGGAGCTCCACCTGGCGGTCCTCCGGCAACTGGCCGAGCAGCAGGCCACCCGCCGCCACGGTCAGTGCCATCCCGACCACGGCGGTGCCCAGCGCGGCGCCCGTCGGTCGCAACAATCGACCACGGCGCAGGGGGTCTTCGACGAACCGCGTGCTGGCCCACGCCAAGAGGACCGCGAGAGCGAAGATCCCGGCCTTGTGCACCCGATCCATCGGAGCACCCAAAGCCGCGGGGGCGATCACGATCAGGGGCCAGTGCCAGAGGTAGAGCGAGTAGGAGATGTCGCCGAGGAACCGCGCCGGAGGGGTCGAGAGCAGTCCGAGCGGGCCCCACCTTCCCGACCCCGGCGCCGCCGCCAGCACTGCCGCGCTGCCGATCACCGGGATGGCTGCGACCCAGCCGGGGAAGGCCGAGGACTCGTCGAGGTTGAGCGCCGCCCAGCCG
>JBAQXA010000531.1:0-2120 GCA_049299195.1 Nocardioides sp. | reverse complement strand
TCGCGGGCAGTGGCCACGCCCAACCACGTCGCGCCCCCGGCGCGGGCCGCGGCCGCACAACCCGTCATACCGTGGCCGTAGGCGTCGGCCTTCACGATCGCCATCACGCTGGCAGCGCCGACGAAGCGGGTGAGTGCCGCGACGTTGTGCGTCACGGCGCCGAGGTCGACCTCGATCACGCCCTGCGCGAACTCGCCCCCTCCAGGCTGGTCACCGGCTCTGGCACTCACCTCGTCATCATCCCAGAACGATGCCCCGATCCAGGTCGGGTCACACCCGGTGGCCGGGTGCTACTTCACGACCGAGCGGCTAGTTGCGGGGCTGGAAGCCGAGCCGACTAGCAGCCTCGATCAGCTCCGGCCACGACGCCTCGACCTTGGCGATCTCGACGGCATGCCGCGCCTCGAAGTCGGCAACGGCAACGCCGATGGCGTCAATCCCCTGGTCGTAGACGGCCCGGCGGCAGCCGACGTCGGCTGCGATGAACTGGTCTTCGATGGCGAGGTAGTCGCGCCAGGCCTCCGAGGTCGCCTCGAGGGGGGTTCCTGGTGGGGGCACGTCGTCGTTGGGCGGGACGACTTGGGCCATGGCCGGACCGATCTCATCGAAGGTGCGACCCAAGTCTTTGAGGAACGGGATGTCAGCGGCCGACATGCACGCGGAGTAGGCAGGGGTGTCCGCGTCGACAATCTCCCGCTCGGCGGCCCGCATCGCGAGGCGCCACTGGTCGATCAACCGTTGGGCGCCCGGGGGGCGACCTACCGCCAGGAGTTCGTCGTCACTCGGCACCTCGGCGGTTTGTACGCAGGTCTGGGTGGCCTCGAACTGCTCCTGCGATAGCTCGTCGTCGTTCAGCTTCGCTTCGGCACGCGCATAGGGAGCGCTGTAGGACTCGTTGATCGACCAGACCCGTCTGCCGAGCTCGGCGAAGTAGTCGGTCGCAGCCAACGGATCCTCCGGCACGGGATAGCCACGGGAGAGACTCCACTCCCACTCCGGAAACCCAGCCTGCTCCAGACACTCGTCAAGCGGGCCGTTGAGGGCATACGCGCGTAAGAGCTCACCGGCTGTCCGTTGCTCAAGCGTGCCCGCGAACCGCTCGTAGATCCGCCGCGCCTCGCCCGGCACCCCGACAGGGAACATGAGGTCCGGTGCCGCTTCAACGGCCATCGCAGCGCCCCGGTCATCGGGATCTACTTGATCCCCGCACCCACCGAGGATGCCCAGCATCAGTCCAACAGCGATAAGGGCGGCACTTCGACGTCGCACTTCGCACTCCTTTACCATCCGGCCGCCAAATGACCGCCCCAGCCGCCGTCTAGTGCCTCTTTGAGGCGATCCAAATTTCGGTTGCCACTTCATGGCTCTTTGTCACTCGTCATCCACAATTGGTGTATTGCGCCTTGCAGGGTTCTTCAACGCCGCTGGAAACAAAGACAACCAATCTGCCGCCCATTTTCGCGGCGATCGCCTCATTCGTGGACGTCCCGACAATCTCAAGGATTTCGAAGGGGACCTCACCGCCCGACCCTTCGGACTGGTCATTACACGGAGTTAGCTCGATCTGCCCAAGGGAGCGCCCGGTCTCAACTTGTCCGGCACGATACTGCGTGTATTTTGCACCCTCGAACCTGATCTCCCCGGGGCAGCTGCCGGAGCTAGTGTCGGAACTGGTCACGCAACCGGACAATAGAGGTGCGGTCATAACCAGGATTATCCCTGCTAGATGAGCTCTCGTCATGACCAATAACCCTTCTGGAAGTCGCACGACTTCTCGGCCCACTCTATGTCGTCGAGGGTGTCGGGCTCCCCCAAGGCCATAAACAGTTCTTCGAGTACGCCGTCGAAGTCGGTGTCCGGGGCAAGTGGCGTAGCCAATTGCAGGGTGATCTCGTGGGTGGCAGGGGTGGGGCTCATGACGGTCTCCTGGCGAGGTTGGCGAGCACAGCGGGCAGGGCGGCGGCAATGCCGCCGGCCGTGATCGCTTCAGTCTGGGCGGCCGTTTCGCCAGCGGCGCCGTGCAACCAGGCCCCGACTCCGGCCGCCTCGTGCGTGCCGAGGCCGGCGGCCAGCAATGCGCCGATCAGCCCTGCCAACACGTCACCCGAGCCCGCCGACGC
>JBAQXA010000530.1:0-3437 GCA_049299195.1 Nocardioides sp. | reverse complement strand
CGCCCTGCGGTGGGCCCAACACGGCGTCGAGCTCAGCGCCGAGGACGAAGCCGCGGTGGCCTACCTCGAGCTCGGCCAGGCCCTGATGCGCCTCTCGCGCCTCGCGGAGGCCCGCGACGCCTTCCGTGAGGCCGTCTCCGCAGCCCGAGCCGGCGGCCAGGCCGTCGAGGAGGGCCGCGGGTTGGCGGGCGAGGCGTTGTCGATCCAACTTCTCGGCGACTTCGCGGGCGCAGTGCCGCTCTTTGTCCAAGCCAGCGAGATCGCGGAGCGGACCGCCGACCTTGAGGGCCTGGTCATGGCCAAGGGCAACTTGGCCTATCAGTTCCTGTTGGCCGAGCAATACGACCGGGCCGAGGATGCCTTGCGCACGTGCCTCCGGATCGAGCAACAGCTGGGGTTGAGCCAACACGAGCCCTACACGTTGGCCTATCTCGGCGACCTTCGCTCCATGAGGGGCGACCACACCGAAGGGTTGAGCCTCCTCAACCGGGCCCTCGAGCTGGCCGGGCCGTCATACCCACGCTGCGAGTCGCAGGTCTTGATCAGGCGGGGGGATGTCGAGCTGAGGATGGGCGAGCCGCACGCTGCGCTGGCGAGCTATTCGCGCGCCGACGAGATCTTGCGGGAGTTCAGCAGCACGTGGGTCGAGATCGACTGCAACAACGGGCTCGCCGAGACCCGCCTGGCACTCGGTGATCCCGAGACGGCCGCGCTGCTCTTCCAACGAGCACGGGCCGCTTCAGACGAGGTGGGCGACCCCTATGAGAGTGCCCGAGCCCTCGTCGGACTCGGCGAGATCTCGCTCCAGGCAGGCAACGTCGAGGTCGCCCTCGAGCAGTGGGAGGCGGCGGCGCTGTTGTTTGCCCGCCTCGGCTCCCCGGCGGCGGATCGGCTCAGCGCACGAGTGGCTGAATTGAGGGGTGCCAGCTGAGGGGTGCGAGCGCGACCTCGCCCGCACCCGTCGCTGAGGTCAGGCCGGAACGACGTTGAGTCGAACGGCTGCCGACACCTCGTCGTGCAGCCGCACGCTCACCTGATGGGCGCCCAGCGCCTTGATCGGGTTGGTGATCGCGATGGTGCGCTTGTCGATCGAGTGGCCGCTGACGGCCTCGACCGCAGCCGCGATCTCCGCGGGGGTGACCGCTCCGAAGAGTCGGCCGCCGGCACCGGCGCGCACCTTCACGTCGACGGCAGCGCCCTCGAGCTTGCTCTTGATCTGCTCGGCCTGGTCGTGGCTGGCCACCGACTTTGCGGCCTTGGAGGCGCGCAGCGACTCCACGGTCTTTTCCGCGCCGCGGGTCCAACGGATCGCCAAGCCTCGCGGCACGAGGTAGTTGCGGCCGTAGCCGTCCTTGACCTCAACGACATCGCCCGAGCCACCGAGTCCGGTGACCTCCTGGGTCAGGATGATCTTCATCTGGGAAAACTCCTTCTCAGCTGTCGCGGCTTCAGCGGCCGGTCGAGGTGTAGGGCAGCAGGGCGACCTCGCGGGCGTTCTTCACCGCGATGGCGATGTCACGCTGGTGCTGCACGCAGTTGCCGGTGACCCGACGAGCGCGGATCTTGCCGCGGTCGGAGATGAACTTGCGCAGCAGGTTGACGTCCTTGTAGTCGACGCCGGTTGCCTTCTCCTTGCAGAACTGGCAGACCTTCTTCTTCTGCTTGCGAATGATGACCTTGGCCATTGTGGTGCTCTCCTTACGAGCCCGGCCGTCCTGGCGGACGTGTGCCGGAATGGTGTGTGCCGAATGGATGGATAGTGGTTAGAAGGGCGGTTCGTCGGAGCTGACGCCCGGGGTCGCCCACGGATCGTTGCCGGAGTTGCCGCCGGAGTTGCCCCCAGAATTGCCGCCGGACTGGTTGCCCGACTGACTTCCGGAGTACTGATTGCCGGACTGGCCCTGGGAGCCGCCCGACGGCGTCGCCCACGGATCGTCGGCCTGAGAGCCACCGCCGCCGCCACCGCCGGAGAAGCCGCCGCCCGAGCGCTGCGTGCGCGCCACCTTGGCCGAGGCGTACTTCAGCGAAGGGCCGACTTCTTCGACCTCGATCTCAAAGACCGTGCGCTTCTCACCCTCGCGGGTTTCGTACTGACGCGACTTGAGCCGGCCCTGAACGATCACGCGCATCCCCTTGGTCAGGGACTCGGCGACATTCTCTGCAGCCTGCCGCCACACCGAGCAGGACAAGAACAGCGCGTCGCCGTCCTTCCACT
Organism: Nocardioides sp.; assembly: GCA_049299195.1. GTDB lineage: Bacteria > Actinomycetota > Actinomycetes > Propionibacteriales > Nocardioidaceae > Nocardioides. The sequence goes on along the minus strand of JBAQXA010000530.1, from coordinate 1,222 downwards.
CGTTGCTTTGGCGATCGAACATCCGCGGCGTCGAGGCGATGCGGAAGTTGCACACGGCCGCGCCAGAAGGCGTGAACCGCAGCTCGGGGTCGTCGACGAGATTGCCGACCACCGTGATGTTGGTTTCGCCTGCCATGTCAGGTCTCCCTTGTGGATATAAGCCTGGATCTGAGTCTGCCCCGCTAGCGGGTGGGTGCCATCGTTGCGCGTGGCACCGACACACGCCAGGGGTATGCCGACCGGCTGTGGATGAGCGTGCGGGAGACGCTCCAGCCGATGACTGACTCAGGCGCCGGGGCGGAGGACCTTGGTGCGCAGGATCTGCTCGTTGAGCCCGAGCTGACGATCGAGCTCCTTGACCGTTGCGGGCTCCGCGGTCAGGTTGACCACCGCGTAGATCGCCTCGGCATGCTTGTTGATCTCATAAGCCATCCGGCGGCGGCCCCACACGTCGACGTTGTCGACGGTGCCACCGTCCTTGGTGACGACCTTGAGGAACTTGTCGAGCGTGGGCTCGACCTTGCGCTCGTCAAGGGTCGGATCCATGATGACCATCACTTCGTAGGCACGCACAGTGATCCCCACCTCCTCTGGACTCAGGCGACCGCGGGCGTTCCGCGGCAGGAGGGCTGTGATGCGGCTCCGCTCGCGGCTCTCCTGATGGAGGGCGCCGACTCGCGGAAGCGACAGGTCACGTTATCAGCGCCGCGGCCGCTCCCAGAAATTGCGCCGCGCTCGCCGTCTCCCGCGGGGTTGGTGCACGGCATACCGTCTCCCGCGGGGTTGGGTCTCGGCATACCGTCTCCCGCGGGGTTGGCGTCACTTTTGGCATGACCCAACGCGGGGAAAGTGGTTCCAACACCGCGGGAGACGCACCAAGCCCGCGGCAGACGCACCACTGCGGGTGGCGCCCCCGCCCTTGCCGTCTCCCGCGGGGTTAGCGCACGGCATACCGTCTCCCGCGGGGTTGGCGTCACTTTAGGCATGACCCAACGCGGGGAAAGTGGTTCCAACACCGCGGCAGACACACCAAGCCCGCGGCAGACGCACCACTGGGGGTGGCGCCCCCGGCCCTTACCGTCTCCCGCGGGGTTGGTGCCCGGCATACCGTCTCCCGCGGGGTTGGCGTCACTTCCGGCATGACCCAACACGGGGAAAGTGGTTCCAACACCGCGGCAGACGCTCAAGGGGCGCGGGAGACGCACCAAGCCGTCGGGAGACG
>JBAQXA010000529.1:0-2124 GCA_049299195.1 Nocardioides sp. | reverse complement strand
TCGCCTTCGTCACCGCGATGGGGCTCGCGTTCTACTACCCGGCGTACTCCGCGTGGTTGCCGGCGCTCGTGCCGGAGCAGGACCTGCTCGCGGTCAACGGCTTCGAGGGGATGGTGCGACCGACCGTTGGTCAGGCACTGGGTCCTGCGGTCGCCGGTCTGATCGTCGGTGCGGCCTCGCCGGGAGCGGCCTTTAGCGTGGCGGCCGTCGCGAGCCTGGGCAACCTGCTCGTGCTGTTGACGGTGCCGCGCACTCCGCTGCGCGCGGCGGCGAAGGCGACCGCAACCAATGAAGCGGAAGCCCCCAAGCCACACCCGGTGCGCTCCGCATTGCGCGACATGGCGGAGGGGTTTGTCTACATGTGGCGCACACCCTGGCTGCTGGCGACGCTGCTATTTGCCTCACTCCTCGTGCTGATGATCATGGGTCCCTTCGAGGTCTTGATCCCGTTCTTGATCAAGGACCGCCTCGGCGGTGGACCGAGCGATCACGCCTGGGCGCTCGCGGCGTTTGGCATCGGTGGCGCCCTGGGGTCGGCGCTCCAGGCGTCCTTCCCGATGCCCAAGAGGTATCTGACCTACATCAATCTGATGTGGGGCATCGGATCGCTGCCCCTGGTGGTGATCGGCTTGGCCACCGAGGTCTGGGTGGTGATCGCCACCTCGTTCGTCTTGGGGGCACTCTTCTCCGCGCCGATGGTCATCTGGGGGACGCTGCTCCAGCGCCGAGTCCCCCCGGAACTGCTGGGGCGCGTGGCCTCGCTCGACTTCTTTGTCTCCATGAGTCTGATGCCGATCTCGATGGCCCTGGCGGGGCCAGTCTCCGAGCTGATCGGTGTGCGGGCGACGTTTTTGTGGGCGGGAGTCCTGCCGGTGGTGGTCGCCGTGATCGCCATCATCTGGGCGCGGCTTCCCGCCGACGAGATCGCCCACCCACTGGATCGCTAGCCCCCGCGACGGCTGTAACACTGCTGTGATGAAGGACCGCATGGGCTGAGATGGAAGCACCGCAGGCTTATGAGTGGCAGGAAGCCCACTCAACTCAAGGAGATCCACCATGATCAGCATCCGCAAGACCACCGTCTCGACCATCGCCACCGCCCTGCTCGGCCTGGGCATCCTCTCCGCGTGCGGTGTCAACGACGCCCAACTCGTCGCGAGCGACACCGGCCAGCAGACGGCTGCGACCGACTCGAGCGTCTACATCATCACCAACCTCGGTGAGGCCGTGCAGGAGCCGACGTCGCTCCAGGTGGACAACTCCGACCTCGTCGTCACGATCAACGACCTCAAGTGGTCCAACTGGGGCAGCGAGAAGGCGACCGCCACCGGCACGATGGTGCGGGACTCGACGATGGATGGGGGCGAAGGCGCCGTGTTCACCTACCCGGTCACCGTCGTGGTTGACGGGCTGCGCGACTCCCAGGACCCCGCCATCTACACCCACCTGGTGAGCACCCCGACCGGAGACGACGAGGGCGCTTCGGTGGAGGAGTACCAGCTCGGCACGGAGGCTGCCACGGCCGACCAGGCCAACTGACCTTCGTCAGGCACGCCACCACCGCAGCATCCCCATGCAAGCAGTCGGGCCTCGTGCCCAAGGCCGGGCCGGCCAGTTCCGGCCCGGCCTTCTGCTGTCGCTCAGTACGCTCAGCGTCGTGCATTCGATCCGGTGGCGCCTGGCGCTCTTGACGATGCTGGTCACCGTCGCGGCTCTCGGAGCGTCGTTCGTCGTGATCGAGCACAAGGTCGCCACCGACGCTCGCGAGCGGCTGCGTGAGCGCGCCTTTGTCGAACTCGAGTCTGCGGCGGTTGTCTTTGAGGTGACCCGAAAGCTGCGTGAGGGCGCGACGCTCGACCCGACCGCAGGACCGGCGCTGCTTCGTGAGGGCACCGGCACACGGCCCATGTCGCTGTATGACGGCAACGCGATGTGGGCCAGCGTGCAACTGCCGCGGGAGGACCGGCGGCTCACCGTCAGGCTGGCTGCCACACCCATCGACGAGCAGCGCAGCTCGACCCGAGCGGCCTTTGGGCTGGCGGCGTTGGGCGGGCTCGCGGTGGCCCTGGTGTTGGCCTCGATCGCCGCGGTCTCCATGTCGCGGCGCCTGCGGCACGCGTCGGT
>JBAQXA010000528.1:0-3015 GCA_049299195.1 Nocardioides sp. | reverse complement strand
GCGGGGGCAGTCAGCACGAGGAAGCGCTCGTCGCCGAGGCGGGTGATGGTGAGATCGGCGACGATGCCGCCCCACTCATCGAGCCACTGCGTGTAGACGATCCGGCCTGCGGCGACGTCGATGTTGGCCGTGCTCAACTCCTGCAGGACCGCCAGGGCGCCCGGCCCGGCAACCTCGAACTTCGCGAACGAGGAGAGGTCGAAGAGGCCGACGTCGGAGCGGACGGCCGCGTGCTCCTCCGCGGAGCGGTCGAACCAGGTGGGCCGGCCGTAGGTGCCGACCTCTTCCCGGGCGTCGCCGGGAGCGGCATACCAATTGGGTCGCTCCCAGCCGAGGAGCTCGCCAAAGACGGCGCCGGCCGCGGCGGTCGCGTGGTGGAGGTGGGTACGCCGCAGCGGCCGCGCCGACTCCCGCTGCTGGTAGGGCCAGTGCATCGCGTAGGCGAGGTCGAGGGTCTCGGTGACCCGCTGCTCCAAGAAGCGCCGGTTGGTCTGGAAGGGCATCGTGCGGGCCGGATCGGCCTCGGGGAGATCGATCGGCGAGCGCCCGTCGACGAGCCAGTCGGCCAACACCGATCCGGCGCCGGGACCCGACAGCATGCCGACGGAGTTAAAGCCGGCGGCCACCCAATAGCCAGGGATCTCTGGCGCCGGTCCGAGGTGGTAGATCCCGTCGGGGGTGAAGCTCTCCGGCCCGCCGAAGAAGAGCTTGATGCCGGCGTCGGCCAAAACCGGGATGCGCTCGCACATCTGCTCATAGAACGGGCCGATGTGGTCCCAGTCCTCCGGCAGGTGCACGTAGGACGCGTCGCTCGGGATCCCGTGGGGCGACCACGGGTAGGAGCCAGCCTCGAAGAAGCCCACCATCAGCGTGCCGGCGTCGTCCTTGACGTAGGCCGAATCGTCGGAGGACTTGATCGTCGGCAGCCCCTCGGGCAGGCCGGGGATGCCCTCTGTCACGACGTAGTAGTGCGCGAGCGCCTGGATCGGGTGACGTGCGCCGGCCAGGGCGCCGAGCTGGCGGGCCCACATGCCGCCGCAGTTGACGACGTACTCCGCCTCGATGTCGCCCTGGGAGGTGGTCACTCCGGTCACCCGTGCGCCCTGGCGCAGAAAGCCCGTCACCTCGATGCCGGTCAGCAACTGCGCACCCCGCTGGCGCGCGCCCTTGGCGAGCGACATGGTCAGGTCGGTCGCGGTCGCCCGGCCCTCGTAGGGGTAGAAGAGCGACCCGACGACGCCGTCGGGGTTGAGCAGGGGGTACTTCGCGACCGTGGCGTCGACGTCGAGGATCTCGACCTCGATGCCCTGCGGCTTGGAGGCGGAGGCCTGCAGCAGCAGCTCATGCCAGCGGTCGGCATTGGTCGCGAGGTGCAGGGTGCCGGTTTCGACATACCCCGTCGACAATCCGGTGTCCGCCTCCAGCGAGCGGAACACCTCCAGGCTGCGCGCGACCACGGCTCGCGTGCCGTGCGTCGGCCGAGCTTGGGTCACCAACCCGGCGGCATGCCACGTGGTGCCCGAGGTGAGTTCGTGCTGCTCGAGGAGGACCACATCGGTCCACCCCCGCCGGGCGAGGTGATAGGCGATGCTGCACCCGATCACCCCGCCGCCGACGATGACGACCCGGGCTCGACTGGGGAGTGTCACGGGGCCGAGTATCCCCCGCGTCCGGCCGGTCGAACGACGGCCACCGTGACGATCGCGAAGACCAGCGCTGCCACGAGTGCGGCGGGCAGCGAGGCTCCGACGAGGGAGAACGGATCCCTCGCCACATAGGTCTGCGGGTTGAGCAGGTAGAGGTAGGTCACGACGCCTGCCGCCATCGCAACGATCGCCGCCGGATTGAGCCCGCCCCAGTATTGATAGTCACCGCGGGGGTCGTAGATCGACCGCAGGCTGATCCGCTGCTTGCGCAACACGAAGTAGTCGATGATCTGGATCCCGCAAAGCGGCGCGAAGAACACTCCGATGTAGGCCAAGAAGGTGCCGAAGTTGTCGAAGAACCAGTTCGGGGTGAACACGCCGATGATGGCAACCGGCACGATCGACAGCATCAGGGCGCTGTTCCAACTCACACCCCGTGCGGCCGGCACCGCCTTGATTCCCACGGTCGCTGCATAGATGCCGGCCGTTGCGGTGCCGAAGTTGGCGGCGATGACGAAGAGCAGGGCAAGAGCCCCGAAGAACGGGCCGCCCACGTCGGTCAGCCACTGAGACGGGTCGGAGGTTTGCAGGACGAGGATGCCAGCCAAACCCACCACGCTGAGGATCGGAACCGGCAGGCCCATGCCCAACATTGCGGGCATAGTGGCCACCTTGGTGCTCGGCGCCTCGCGGGTCATCGAGCCGATGTAAGGCCACCACGACAGCAAGCTGACCAGCCCGATCTCGATGCCGTAGCTGTAGTCGAGTCGCTTGGCTGAGGCGTAGGCCGGCTGTGCGTCCGCGAGTGCGCCGCCCTCCTTCCAGACGAGCATGAAGATCAGCCAGGCGCCGACTCCCACGATGAAGAGGAAGAGGATCTTGGAGACCCGTTCGAGGCCGGTTGCGCCACGCAGCAGGATCACGTAGACGATGCCGAGGGCCAGCACCGTGCCGAGGGCGACAATGATGCGCTCGGCGCCGGCCGAGGCGACCCCGATGGTGATGAGGAACTCCGTCAGGGCCTTGCCGAAGAAGATCAGCAGCAACGAGTTCCAGCCGATGATCGAGATGTATTGCAGGGGGACCGTGATCGCCCAGCCGTTGCGGCCGAACTGGGGTGCCGCCGATGGGATCGCGTCGATGCCGTACCGCGCCGAGGACGGCACGACCGCCAGGGTGACCAGGAGCATGCCGATCATCGAGCCGGCAATCAGCGCGAAGAAGCCGGGTCCCAGGGGCAGGTAGTAGCCGACGTACTCGCCGATGATGTAGCACCAAGTTTCCGACGCAGCCACCATGAGGACGACGAAGAGCTGGCGGGTGCTCCATTGGCGCTCACCGCTCAGCAGCGGCCACGAGGTCTCTCCGT
>JBAQXA010000527.1:0-14100 GCA_049299195.1 Nocardioides sp. | reverse complement strand
GATCCCCTTGAACGACGGGTAGCGCGCCTCGCCAGACTGGTCGGTGACGGAGACGAGGGCGGGCATGGTCGCCGCGATCACTTCGCTGGCGGCGTCGCCGTCCCGCTTGATTCGGATCTCCTGGCCCTGGGTCTCGATCACGGCCGCGTGGGTGATCTGCGGCAGCCCGAGCCGCTCGCCGAGCAGCACCGGAACCACCGACATCCCCGCGTCGGTCGACGCCATCCCACACATCAGGATCTCGGGCACGCCGGCCTTCTCGACCGCCTTGGCGAGCACGAGCGAGGTCGCAAAGGCATCCGAGCCCGCGATCGCGTCGTCGACCACGTGGATGCCGTCATCGGCACCCATCTGCAGCGCCTTGCGGATCGCGTCGCCAGCCTTCTCTGGGCCCACGGTCAGCGCGGTGATGGTGATCTCGTCGTCGGGCCGCGACTCCTTGATGCGCAACGCCTGCTCGACGGCATACTCATCGAGCTCGGAGAGCAACCCATCCACGCTGCGGTCGACGGTGAAATCCTCGCCGAAGCGGCGGTCACCGGTCGCGTCAGGGACGTGCTTGACACACACCACGATCTTCATGGGAAGCGAGGCTACCGGCGGCCGCGCTCGACTCAGCGCCTGCCCGCCAAAGTGCAGGCAAGATCACACCGCCGACTCGGGTGCCGCAGGCTCCCCAATGCGCAGCTAGCGGCCGGTGAACTGCGCCTTGCCCGGACCGTTCTCGATGAAGGACTGCATGCCGATCGTGCGGTCTTCGGTCGCAAACAGCGCCGCGAACTGTTGCCGCTCGATCTCGAGGCCGGTTGCGAGGTCGACCGTGGCACCTCGGTCGATGCATTCCTTCGCCGCACGGAGGGCGTAGGCCGGGGCGTTGGCGAACCGGCCCGCCCACGCGAGCGCTTCTGCATACACCTGATCGGCGGGGAAGACTCGGTCAACCAGCCCGATCTGCAATGCCTCGGCGGCCGGCACGAACCGGCCGGTGAAGATGAGGTCTTTCGCCCGGCTCGGGCCCACGAGGCGGGTCAGCCGCTGGGTGCCGCCGGCGCCGGGGATGATGCCGAGCAGGATCTCCGGCTGGCCCAGCACCGCATCGTCGGCGGCGAAGCGCACATCGGCGCAGAGCGCGAGCTCACAGCCGCCGCCCAGGGCATAACCCGTGACCGCCGCGACGACCGGCTTGGGGATCTGCGCGACCGCCGTAAACGCCGACTGCAGCCCGGCCGAGCGGTCGACCATGTCGACATAGGACATGTCGGCCATCTCCTTGATGTCCGCACCTGCCGCGAAGACCCGCTCGCCGCCATAGATGACGACCGCGCGGACGTCGGCGCGGTCGGCGCACTCGGCGGCGGCCGCTCGAATCTCCTCCTGGACCTGCGCGTTGAGCGCGTTCATCTTCGGCCGATCAAGCCGGATGGTCGCGACCCCCTCGGCCACCTCCACGCGCACAAACTCCGCTGCCCCGTGCTCACTCTGATTGCCGCTCACCTGTGCTCCTCCGCTGCATGCTTGGTCTGATCGCCACCACCTTAGGGAACAATGGCGCCAATGAGCCCGGAGTCCTGGAGTTGGAGCAGCCACGATGAGTCCGCGCCCGTATGGCCCGGCTTCCATCAGCAGCTCGGCGCCACGTGGGACCCCGAGGCGACCAACTTCGCGATCTGGGCGCCCGAGGCGACCGCGCTGTGGATCTGCCTGTTCGACGAGCACGGCACCGAGGATCGCCGCCAACTCACCGAGCACACGTTGGGCGTGTGGCACGGCGCGATCCCCGGCATACCGGTCGGGCAGCTCTATGCCGTCCGCGCCGACGGGCCGTGGGCGCCCGAGCGCGGCCTCCGCTTCAACCCCCACAAGCTGCTGCTCGACCCCTATGCGAAGGCGATCACCGGCGAGGTGACGCCCGGGCCAGCAACGCTGCCGTATGACGAGCGGGACCCGCAGCTGCCGAGCGCGCTCGACAGCGCCTCCTCCATGCCGCGCTGCGTGGTCGTCCACGACGACTTCGACTGGGGCACCGATCACCACCTCCGCACCCGCTGGCGCGACACCGTGATCTACGAGGTGCACGTCAAGGGCTTCACCCGGCTCCATCAAGAGGTCCCCGAAGCGTTGCGCGGGACCTATGCCGGCCTCGGCTCGTCGACCGTCACCAACTACCTGCGCGACCTCGGCGTCACGGCGGTCGAACTGCTCCCGACCCAACAGTTCTTCAGCGAGCCCGCAGTAACGGCCCGTGGCCAGGTCAACTACTGGGGCTACAACACCATCGGGTTCTTCGCTCCGCACGCGGCCTACTCCGCCGGCGGGGTGCGCGGAGAGCAGGTCACCGAGTTCAAGCAGATGGTCAAGAACTTCCACGCCGCCGGCATCGAGGTCATCCTCGACGTGGTCTACAACCACACCGCCGAGGGCGGCAACACCGGACCGGCCTACTCCTTCCGCGGCCTGGACGACCTGGGCTTCTACAAGCGCTCGGGCACCGTTGGCGACGCCTATTGGGACGTCACCGGCTGCGGCAACACCGTCGACTCGACCAACCTCGGCGCCCTGCGGCTGATCCTGGATTCGCTGCGCTACTGGGTCACCGAGATGCACGTCGACGGCTTCCGCTTCGACCTCGCCTCCGCGCTGGCGCGAACCGGCCACAGCATCGACATGCGCAGCGCCTTCCTCACCACGATCAGCCAGGACCCGGTGCTCCGCCACGTCAAGCTCATCGCCGAGCCGTGGGATGCCTCCATGGACGGCTACCGGGTCGGCTCATTCCCGCCCCCGTGGACGGAGTGGAACGACGCCTTCCGCGACACCATCCGCGACTTCTGGCGCGGCAGCGCCTCGATCCGCGACGTGGCCTCCCGCCTGGCCGGGTCTTCCGACCTGTACGCCGACGATGGCCGCTCCCCCTACGCATCGGTCAATTTCGTGACCGCCCACGACGGCTTCACCGTGCGCGACTTGGTCTCCTACGACACCAAGCGCAACGAGGCCAACGGCGAGAACAACCGCGACGGCACCGACAACAACCGCTCGTGGAACCACGGCGTCGAGGGCGACACCGACGACGCGTTGATCCTTGACCTACGCCGCCGCCAGGCAGCCAACTTGATGGTCACCCTGTGCTTGGCCAGCGGCTCGCCGATGATCGTGGCCGGCGATGAGCGCGGCCGCACCCAACGTGGCAACAACAACGCCTACGTGCAGGACAACGAGATCTCGTGGGTCGACTGGCGCCCCGACGACGCCTGGCTCGATGTCTTCACCCAGACCGCCCGCGCGCTCCGCCTGCGCCGCGACCACCCCGCCCTGCGCCAGCGCCACCACTTCATCGGCGCGCCGACGATCACCGACGGCCCCAAAGACCTCGCCTGGATGCACCCCGAGGGTCGAGAGATGGGCGAGCCGGACTGGTACGACGCCGACCTGCGCATCCTGGGCATGTTCGTGTCCGGCGACCCGCTGCGCTCCCCCGGACCGCGCGGTGAACAGCAGCGGGACTCCTCCTTCCTGCTGTGGTTCAACGCAGGCGCCGAGCCCGTGCAGGTCACGATGCCGGTCAACCAGTGGGTCAACCACGGTGACGTCGCGCTCTCCACCGACCCAGACGTTGCCGTGGACTCCCCGGTCAACGCCGGCGAGACGCTCACGGTCGGCGCGCGCTCAATCGTCGTGTTGCGCCAACGCCCCTAGGTCCCGCGCGGTCGGGTCAGCATCTTCGGTGGATAGTCATCTGTCCTCCTGGTTGTCTCTGGTGGGTGTAGCCCGGGTCGTGGATGCGACGGTGGTGCCAGCCGCAGAGGGGCACCGCGTCGGCGAGGTCGGTGTTCCCGCCCCGGTGCCAGGGCTGCTGGTGGTGCAGTTCGCACCAGGCGTAGGGGCGATCGCAGCCTTCCGCGGCACACGTGGTGTGCCGTGTGGCCAGCGCAGTGCGTTGGGCCTCGGTAAAGAAGCGTTGGGTGCGGCCGAGGTCCAGCGGGAGTGAGGACCCGTTGAGGATGGCCGGCAGGATCCCGGCGCCACAGGCCAGCCGGCGCGCTTCGCCCGGGGACACCTCGGCGCCCGTGTCGAGGCCGGCCGCGGCGAGGTCGGCAGCGAGTTGGCGGTGTTGCAGGGTGACTACCACCGTGGCCGCGACCTTGCCGTGCAGGCGGTCGGTGGGGAGGTGTTCGAGCAACTCGACGAACGCCAGGCCTTGGGCGTGTGCGTGATCGGGCCTGTCGTTCGAAGTCCGCCCGGCGGTCTTGCCGGTGAGGCGTCGCGGGGAGGTCATCTGCTGCAGGACCTTGCGGAGGATGTCTCCGGCCAGGGTCGGGACGGTGAAGTGCCCGGTGGTGGTGCCGTCACTGTTGTCATGCAGCGTCAGACGAGTCTTCGCAAGGGCGCGTCGTTCCTCGGCGCGCAGCGCGTCGGCGTGGTGTTGCTCTGCTTCGGCGCGGGTCGTGATGTCGTGCAGCACCATCCGGGCGCGCCTGCGCAGGGTGGGTGGGTCGAGAAGACCGGCGAGGGCGACGAGTTTGGCCTCCACCCGCCGCCGCTGTCGAGGAGTCAGCGTCTCGGGAAGACGCCGAATGGTGTGCGCAATCACGGTTGCGTGTTCGACCGATACACCGCCCCCGCGGAGCGCGGTCGCTGTCGCCGGGAGACTTTGGAGGTCGTTGGCCAAGGCAACTTGACCCGCGGCAGCTGCGCTGCCGGCGCGGGTCTGTTTGGCCAGCCACGCGCCCGTGTCAGCTAGGCCAGCGTCAGCGGAGACGTCGGCGGAATCTGCGGCCGCGAGCACCCGGAGCTTGATCGCTTGCAGCCGTCGGATGGCGCGTTCGGTCTCGGCAACCAGAAGGGCGTATCCAGAGCGAGAGCTCGTCACTGCCTCATCACTATGGGCATCGAGCAGGGCGTGCACGCCCGCCAGCAACGCCCCCGTCGAATCCAGTCCACGCACGGGTGAGCGGTCAACAACAACGGTCACGGCGCGCCCCCTCAGCTCGGGATAATCGGGATGGACTCGATCAACCCAAACTAGATGCGACGACCGACTCCCCGACCCCTCCGGGCAAGGGCCTGTGGATAAAACCTGCCTTCAGCGATCTGTGCACAAAAACGGGCCCACCCCGTGCTCGCCCGAGCAATGACGGGCCAGCTCACTCCCCGGTGTCGAGGTTTTCGGTGTCGAGGCTTTCGGGGTCGAGGTTTTCGGTGTCGAGGTTTTCGCCCTCCCGCACGAGCGCAGCGCGGGTCTCCAAACGCAGGTCCTTGTCCTCCAAGACCGCGACGAGATCGTCCACCGTCACGCCGCCGAGATCCAACGTACGGGGGTCCCCGGTGATTTCCGGGCCAAAGAGCTCGACGTAGGCGACCGCATCCGCCATGGTCCGCGTCACCCACACGATCCCTGGGTCCTCCTCGGGGGTCAGCAGTTGCCAGCCCAACGTGACGTCACCGGGCAGTTCCGCGCAAGTGGACGGGGTGCAGAACGACGCGAGGGGGTGAGTCGACGAAGTCGCAGTCGGGATCAGACTGACCGCGAAGTGACGCCCTATCGCGCTCTGCGCCTCGTAGCGCACCGACGCCCCGATCAATCCTTGGGGTTCATCGGGGTCGGGTATGTCCAATCCGTAGATGAGCTCGCTTGTGCTGGAGGGGTCATCGCCTTGGTGGCTCATCACGATCAGCGCCACCGCTTGCCACGTGATCGGCTCGACTTCGGTGTCGTCGGTGACCGTGGTCTGACTGCCGCAGCCGACCAATCCGGCCACCGCAATCACGATGGCGCATGCGGCGCGCAGCGAGCGCCAACCGCTCCACCACCTCACCGACGCGCCTCGTCTGGTCATGCCAAGGAGCGTACCTGGCCGCCGATGCCTAGGCTCCGAGCTATGGTTCCCAAGGAGAGCGTGAACACCCAGATCAATGACCTGGACAAGGACGCTTTCACCGAGTTGTACGGCGCCTGGGCCGGGCGGAGTCCCGCCGATGCGGCAGCGTTAATGCAGGGCTACCCGGGTGTGTGGTGGGTGGCCGGGGGCTGGGCAATCGAGGCGTTCACCGGTGTGCGCCGTCACCACGAAGACATGGACATCGTCGTGCTGCGCGCCGACCTGCCGGCGTTGCGTCGTCATCTGGCCGATCGTCTGCACGCCTGGACTGCCACTGCGGGTGCACTCTGTCCGCTCCTCCCCCACAACGATCCGGAGGGCTCCGCTGACGAGGTCCTGCCGGCCGGGTGCGGACAGCTATGGACCCGCCGTGGGGCGGCGCACCCGTGGGAATTCGACATTCTGCTCGACCCCGGCACCGAGCTTGAGTGGGTCTACAAACGCGATCGCTCCATCACCATGCCGCTGAGCTCAGCGCTGTGGCAGCGTGACGGGGTCGCCTACCTGGCGCCCGAGATTCAGCTGCTCCTAAAGGCCCAGGGGGATCGCCCCAAGGACCGCGCCGATCTAGCCGCAACTCTTCCGCTGCTGGATCCCGCTCGCCGAGACTGGCTCCGGGCGGCCCTGCACACCACGCTTCCCGACCACCCGTGGCTCGCCGCCATCGCGGCTGAGTTCATCGCCGGGCGCGACTACCAGGCGTAGGCCTCCGGAGCGGGCTTCGATCCGTTGGCTCCTGAACTGTTGGGACCGGGCGGCGGGAACAGCTCGTCGAGGCGGGTGAGCGTCTCGTCGGCCAGTTCGATCTCCAGTGCGCGCAGCGAGCCGTCCAGCTGCTCGATGGTGCGCGGGCCGATGATCGGCGCGGTGACGCCCTCGCGGGAGAGCAGCCACGCCAGGGCCACGTCGGCCGGGTCCTCGCCCAGCTCGGCGCAGAGGTTTTCGTAGGCCTCGATGGTGTCGCGGTGCTCTTCCAGCGCGTCCGCTGACCGACCCGACGCCGAGCGCTCGGCGCCGCCTTCGCGCTGTTTGCGCAGTGCACCGCTGAGCAGACCTCCGTGCAGCGGCGACCACGGTATGACGCCGAGGCCATAGGCGATCGCGGCCGGAAGCACTTCCAGCTCGACCCAACGGGTCAGCAGGTTGTAGATCGACTGCTCGCTGGAGAGCCCGGTGAAGTGGCGCGCGCGGGCGGCCTCTTGCGCCTGGGCCAGGTGCCAACCCGCGAAGTTGGAGGAGCCGACATACAGGATCTTGCCCTGCGTGCGCAGCACCTCCATCGCCTCCCAGATCTCCTCCCACGGGGTCGACCGGTCGACGTGGTGCATCTGGTAGAGGTCGATGTAGTCGGTATGGAGCCGCCGCAGCGACTCATCGCAGGCGCGCCGGATATTGAGCGCGGAGAGGAAGGTCTCGTTGGGCCACTCCCCCATCGAGCCGAAGAGCTTGGTGGCGATGACGGTCTTCTCCCGCCGACCACCGCCCTGAGCAAACCATCTCCCGATGATCTGCTCGGTGATGCCCTCACCCTGCTTCCAGCCGTAGACATTGGCTGTGTCGAAGAAGTTGATCCCGTGCTCATGCGCGCGGTCCATGATCGCGTGCGAGTCGGCCTCGTCGGTCTGCGGCCCGAAGTTCATCGTGCCGAGGCACAGCCTGCTCACCGAAAGCCCCGTACGTCCCAGATGCGTGTACTCCATGGGCCCATCAAAGCAGGGGCGCACCCGGCGTGGCGCGGCTGCCCGATCCAGCCGCTCGAATACCTACGTTTGGTACGCCGGGGACGGCGTGTCGCGTGAGGAACGTAGGCATCCGGACGGCGGGAGGCCGCGGATCACCTCACCAGTTGCGCCAGGATGGTGGGATCTTTGATCTGGTCGTCGCGGGCCAGCAACACAACCTTCGCCACGATCTCGGCGGTGCGGGGGTCGTCGTCGGCGAATGGGAGAAAGATGCGGCCGCGGTGTTGAGCCGACACCGGCACGATGCATACCGCGTTGCCCGGGATGCGGTGCACCACCCCAGATCCAAGATGGACCGAGTAGCTGCCCAGCGTGCCCTTGATCCGCACGTGATGGCCGGCCACCTCCACGTTGGTCCGTCCCAGCAGCGACGTCGTCTCCTCCACGAGTCGGCCGCGCATCTCCACCGACGACTCCGACGCCTCCGGATCGACTCCGCCCGCATGGGCCACCGAAACCACCAGATCGAGGTCGCGCATCGTCTCGGAGAAGACCCGCGGCGGCACCTCGGCCAGAGGCAGCGGCGCCCACGCTCCCGCCGGATGGAAGGTGACGTCATCGACGGTGGCGTCCTCCACCTCAGTCGGTGAACCCCAGCCGTTGAGCGACTGACACCACGCAGTGATCTTCTGCTGATGGAAGGTCCGCGAGAAACCCTGCTCAAAGTCGGCGACCCACCCGCGCGAGGTGAAAAGTCCCGCCGCACGCCGCGCCTCCACCTGATGGCCGGCATAGCGCCGCGACGCCAGTCCCCCCTCATCGGCCTCGTTGCCGTTGAGTGTGTAGAGCTCACGGAAGAGCTGCTTGAAGGGCTGGCGGAGCTTGCGCACCATCGCGTCGTGTTGGAACTCGGGCCACTCCGCCGACGCCAGCAAGTCGGTGGGATGCGCAATCCGCAACGGCCCGTATGCCGCTCGGTCACCGCCGTCGGGGCCGATCAGGTCGGACCCCTGTCCAGGGAAGCCGAGGACGCCCTCGGCGTCGACGAGCACGATGTCGCGCAGCATCGGCGCCAGGATCGGGTGCCCGAGGAGGTCGGCCAGCTCCTGCGGCTCGAAGGCGTCGCCCAACACACACGCGGACTCCAGCGAGCTCCGCATCCGCGCGGTCTGCTTGCGCAGCGAGGTCAGCCGCTCCCGCAACTCGGCGATCTCGGGCACCTTGGCGCTCTTGGCCGGGACCGACTTCAGCGGCTTGCCCGCCCGCTCGACGGTGAGCTCCGGTGCGCCGGCAGCATCGATCGCGAGCGTCACCGTGAGGTCGCCGTCGTGAGCCGCGATCGGTCCGGCCACAAGATCGCGCACCGCCTCGGCCTCCATCGCCCACACCAGTCGTTGCGGGTCCCGGAAGCCGGCCGTGCGGGCCAGGTTCTCTAGCCCGACCTCGACCGCGGTGGACTCGGAGGCACGCCGCTGGGAGCCCGACGTACGGTCTGAGGCAACGAAGGCGCGCATCAACTCATAGCGGTCGAGCAACTGTGCCTGATCGGCCAGAGGCAACAGACCCAGCGCCCGCACGGAGTCCTGGTGTCGCTTCGCGCGGATCCGCTCGCGCACCTCCCCCTCGTCGGCCTTGCCGAGAAGCGCGGCGGCGAACAGCTCGGCGCGCTTGTGTCCGCCCGAGGACGAGGCGTACTTCGCCGCGGTGAGCACCTGAACGAAGCGCACCTCGCCGAGCGTCTCGATGATGGAGTGGAACCACGCAACGTCGGCCCCACCTTTGACCAGGTCTACGGCGTCGAGGGGTGTGCGCTGACTGACCTCGGTGGCCCACTGGGCGCGCACCTCGGCGTCGACCGACCAACTGTCGTCCTTGGTGTGGGCGTGCACCCACCAGACGGCGGACTCGAAGCCCTCCCAACCCAGATGCTGCTCGATCAAGCGAGCCCACTGCGGGGCGTAGACAGCGGTCTCGACGAGCCGCCCGTCGGAGATCTTGAGCGCGCGGGCACGCTCCCCGAGCTCAGCGGCCGTGTCGCCGGGCAGCGGCTGATTGACGCGCACGAGGCGGGAGAGGCTGCTCTCACGGGACTTCGTCCAGGAGTAACCCCGGACGAAGGGGCGTCGGCCCAGCGCGGCGACGCAGGCCAGCAGGTGTTCGGCACCGTACGTCGTACGCAAGGTCGCGGCCGTCGTGGAGAGCAGCACGGGCAGATCTCCACGAGTCACTTCAGACTCGACACACGCGGTCCGCACCCGGTCGACGACCTCGCGCACTCGGTCGTTGTCGGCCCACGACGGCAGCCGCAGTGCGGTGAGCTGAGAGGCGGCATCGCTGCGGCCGCCAAAGAAGTGGCGTCCCCCGCGCGTGGGGGAGGCAATCAGTGCGTCCATGAGATCGGCATCGGTGGCGTGTCCACGGGTGAATGCCTCTACGACGAGCGCCGTGGGGGTCTCCAGGCGGAACGGCTGATCGGGGACCAGCACAGTGCCGACCGGACCCGAGTAATTGCGCTCGACCACCTCGACCATGGGGCCGCCCCAGCGGTCTAACGTGCCCTCGGGTTCATCCAGGAAGCGCAATGCCCGCCAGAGCCGCCCGAGCTGGTCCTCGGAGAGCGCGGCCAGTTCGAGGTAGCCGCGGGTGAAAGGAGCCGAAAACGCGTCGCGACCGTCGACCCCCGCCACCTGGCCCCACTGGTCACGCTGCTGCTTCCGCCCTCGGCGGGCGAGCACCTCATCGGGACCTGCCAGAGTCTCCAGGGGCAGATGTGCCGCCGCCGTCTCGGCGAGGCAGACGAGCGGCTCCGCCCAGGAGTCTCGTCGTGCCCAACTCGCCACGGCTTCGATCACCTGCCCTTGGACGAATTGCACATCCTTCCGGGAGAGATCCTTCGCCACCGGCCCGACGATGCGACGGGCAAGCTCGGTCTGCCAGCGGCTGCGGGCATCGGCGACCGACGCGAGCAGCGCCAGCTCGAGACCGCCGTCGGTGAGCCGCGGTTCGATGCGCTCCCACCAGGGCTCCAGCAGCTCGGGGAGCGGGAACTGATTGTCCGGTTGCGGGCTCAACCAACGCAGGTTCGCCAGCAGCTCGACACCGCCGTACGTCTGCACCTCCACGCCGGAGTGCTCAGACAGCCAGGCGCCGAGTGATGTCCACAGGAGGCGGCAGCGATCGTGGTAGGGCTGCCAGTAGGAGTCCGGCACCCCCGGTGGGCGGACGGCCGGGGTGCGATCGGCGGGGGTGAAGGCGATGGCAGGCGGGACATCGAGGGTCGCGTCGCCTTGGGGCTTGTTCTCGGCGGCAAGCTCGTCGGCGGCTCGCTTCTGGTCGGCGGTGCCGGCGGCCAAGCGCGCAACGCTGGCAGCGATTGCGGTCGGCTCTTGAACCCTCAGGAGCGCCAGCGCCGTCTGGCGCAGATCGGAGACCTTGCGGCTCAGGGCGGTCTCCAGGAGGTGGGCTTCGGCTTCGGTGATGGCGGGCAGCGAAGCCAACGCCCCGCGCGCGGCATCGCGAACCATCTGCGAGCGGTCGACCAGCAGGGTGAAGAGCGCGGCTCGATGGACCTGCGGCTCGCGCGAATAGAACTGTGCCGCCGCCCAGCGCGCGTTGGCGGAGGACTCCATCACAACAGCCAGGTCGAGGGGGCGCCCGCCCGAGTTGGAGATCACGATGTCGGCAGCCACCGTGGCGCCGACCCTGCGGGGCCGAGTGCCGATCAGTCCTGTTTCGACCTCGTGCTCCTTGACCTTGCTGCGCACTCGCTCAAGCAGCGTCGCGTGGACACCATCGGGCAGCTGCACCGCAATCGAGCCGCCGTGTAGCAGGCGATAGGCATCGGCGGGCCAAGCCTCCACGGCGGCGGCCGAGACCGCCTCCGAGTCGTCGCGGACCGAAGGCAGGAGCATCTCCCCCACTGCTGGAATGGCGAGATCGCCGAGGACCCGCGCGGCGGCAAGGCGAGTGCGTTCGTCGGCGCTGGACTGCAAGCCCGTGGCCGCCGCCGCGGCGGCGTGGGCGTCTCGCACGGCGAGCGACCAGAGGCCGAGAAAGGCGTCGACCGGATCGGCAGCCGCGAGGTCGGCAGAGCCGGGTGGTTGGGCGAGATGGTCACGAATGGTCGCCAGGGCATGGGCGACCTGCTTCTCCTGGCGGACGCTCAGGTCTTCGCCGATCCAAGTGCCGACGGCGCGCACGGTGCCGGCGAAGCGAGCAAGGCCGTGGGTCACGGCGAGGTCGAGGATGCGGGCGAAGGCGTCGGGGTGCGCCAGGTCGGCCGCCTCAAGGATGGTCTGGCGGAGGCCTTCGGAGCGTTGCGCGGCCACGAGCAGCCGCTCAACGTCGGCCCAACCCTCGGCATCGGGGGCGGCTAGGAGCCCGACGTAGGCCGACTGCGAGGGCCCGCTGATGTCGTGTTCGCCACGAATGCTGGCCCGCAAGACCGTGCTCACCTCGGTATTGCCAGCGGCGATCGCGGAGGCGAAAAGCGGCCCCAGGGGGACGTATTCACCCACGTGCATGGCCCACGCGGCCTGCCATTCCACTGGCTGGGGGTAGTGGACGCTGTGGCGCAGGAGGACAGAGAGTTCGTGCCAACGCGCGGCCCGCGAGTCGACGGGGTCGCTTGACCGATAGGCGCGGCGTTGCCACCCACGCTGATAGGGCTGCTGGACCGACCACCCCCACCACTGCGCTAGGGCGGACCCGAGCTCAGGGGTGATCGCGCGCAGTACTTTCTCGCGCTTCGCAAGGCTGAGCTGGTCTAGCTGCTCGGCAACGGGGCGCCAGGGCACTTCGTTGTTTTGGACCGCGGCGGCGATGTCCCGGGCAAGCGCGGGAGCAAGCAGTCCGTGCACGCGGACGTCCTTGGCACGCGATGCCTCCGAGCCGCGGTACGCCGCCAATGCCTCGCGGGCGGCCTCCCCCGAGAGCACGGCTAGCCTCCCGCCAGCGCCACGAGGCGCACGAGTCGCAGCGTGGAGTCGGGGCGCAGCGCCACCTCGGCGTCAAGATCCTCTTGCTGTACGTCGTCGATGAAGACGAAGTAGAGCCCGTCGCCGAAGGCCTCGATCGCGCGGTCGATAGCCTGCGCTTCGGGCGGCAGCGCCGGGACCGCTCGCGACTCTCGGCCATACACACCGGTGTCGACGCCACGCGCCAGATCGGCCGGAGTGAGGACCTGCAGCGTGCGACTGGCCGCGCGTCGCTGCTCGTAGGCGGCCAGCTCGTGGCGCACCAGCACCTCGATCAAGGCGCGCAGTGACAACACCTCTGTGGGCACGGCGATCTGCACCGACTCGACGTCCTTGCGCCCCACCACTTTGGTCTCGACGATCACCCCCCACACTCTGCCACCCGGCACCCCACCCCCATTACCTACGTTTCGCACACCCACCACCGCGTGTCGCGTGCCGAACGTTGGCATCGGGGACGGTGATCCGGCGTGGGGCCGGCGCGGCGGCGGCATACAACGCGTGGAAGGGTCTCGCTTGGGCAATGGGATCTGGAGGAGTCACTGTGGACGCTCGCTTGCGGAGGCCCGTCGCCTCCGACGCTGGTGAGGTGGCCGCCGTCTATGTGACCTCATGGAACACGGGATTCCGTGGGTTGATGCCACCGAAGGCCCATGGTGCTTATCAAGTCGCCCGGTGGGAACGAGAGCTCACGGGTGGCTCGGTGAGGTGGTGGGTGGCGTTGCACGGCGAGTCCATCGTGGGGTTCGTCGGCACGGGACCAAGTCGCGACCCGCTCGATGCCAATCTCGGCGAGGTCGACACCATTGCTGTGGCCCCGGGCACCTGGAGGCAGGGCCTGGGTCGCGTCCTCATGGCGGCTGCGCTGGACGATCTCCGGTCCGCGGGCTACGCCGCCGCGATCCTCTGGACCCTGGCGGAGTCCGAACCGGCTCATGCCTTCTACACGGCCACGGGCTGGCGCGCTTCTGGGGAGAGCCGCGACGGCGGGAGCCAGGTGGCCTTCCGCCACCTGCTCAGCCAGCGTTGACCACCGCTGACCTCGACCACCGCGTCCTTGCTGCTGGGTGGTCTTGAGGCGCGGCAGGTCTCGCGTGGGCTTCAGCGGCGGCGCTAATCGGGTGGCGGGACTCGATGTGGTGTTGGCAGGCTGCCCCCGTGGCGATGCACGAAGGAGAACTGGTTGCTGACGCCGACCTGGTCCGCCACCTGCTGGCGGAGCAGCGCCCGGAGTGGGCGGACCTGCCAGTCGTGAAGGTCGGGCACGGCACCGACAACACGATGTACCGGGTCGGCACTGACCTCTTGGCCCGACTCCCGCGCATTCCAGACAACGTTGGGTCGCTGGCCAAGGAGTTGAAGTGGTTGCCGGTGCTCGGCCCGCAGCTCGACCTCGAGACGCCTGCGCCGGTGTTCGTAGGTGTGCCGTCGGCCAGGTTCGGTCTGCCCTGGGCGGTCTATCGCTGGATCGAGGGAGAGCCCGTCGCCGCGGGCTCGATTGATGACTGGTCGCGCTTCGGAGCCGATCTGGCTGCCTTTGTCGCTCGGTTGCATGCGATCCCC